>CANPYU010000001.1 GCA_947588665.1 uncultured Bacilli bacterium
CAATTTTAAGCGACTTTTTATATAGATAATATAATTAATCAAATTAACTTGCTTTAAAAAACTGTCCGTAGGTAAGCATAATACAATAAAAAACTTGTCTATATAGCTCTAATTTTATATATAGACAAGAATTTAAATTCCATGCAGGTGTAAAAGCCTGTCTTTTTATTTTATTCTTTTTCTTCTTCTTCTTTAAATACACTTTCTGTATCAATATTTAAATCTTCTGTTCCTCTAACAAAATAAAATAATGCCGCTTTAGAAGAATTATTTGTAGGCATTCCTGTTGCCGCATCCAAAACTTCCCCTACTACATTATTAGGAGTCTCATACCAACTAGCTTCTTTATCTTTTAATAATGCTTCCATAGTATCAGCCCATATATTTTTAGTAATACTTGAATACTCTGCTTCTATTTCTCTTCCATCATCATATCCAACCCAAGATGCTACAAGTAAATCTGGATTATATCCAACCGTCCAAAAATCACTATCAGTAGTTCCTGTTTTAATCGCATATTTTCTAGATAATTTACCAGCTATCACAAGCGCGGTAGGTCTTGCATAATCAATAAACTGACTATTAGTCGAATTAGTAAGTAATTCATTTAATATATAAGTATAATTTTCATTTAAGACTAATTCTTCTTTATTTTCTTTTTCATATAAAATATTCCCATCTTTATCTTCTATTCTTTTAATTAATCCAATTTCTTTTTTATAGCCTCCAGTTGCAAAAGTATTATATCCTCTTGCCAAATCTAACACTGATATGCCTTCAGTTCCCAGTGCCAAAGATGGTATCGCCTCTAACTCTGCTTTAATACCTACCCTATTAGCTACTTCCACTAACTTTTCAGGCCCTAAAAACATATTAGTTTTAACTGCATACACATTATCAGAAACTGCAATAGCTTCGGCCATTGTAATAGGTTTATTCGCGTATACAGAAGCATAATTTTTAGGCGAATAAAAAGTTCCATTGCTTAAAGAAAATGTCGTATATTGGCTATTAAAAGTCGATGCCGCAGTCATTCCTTCTTCTAGTGCTCCATAATATAAAAATGGTTTCATTGTTGAACCTACCTGTCTTACTGCCTGAGTTGCTCTATTAAACTGACTTTTCGCATAATTTACTCCCCCTGATAAAGCAATTACCCCACCAGTTTTTGGATCAATAACAACACTTGCCGATTGTATATCATCTTTTACATACTTTAAAATATTCTTTTCTAATGTTTCTTGAGCATTTAAATCTAAGTAAGTATAAACGCTTATTCCTCCTGATTGAATTAAATTATCAGGTATAGTTTTAATATTTCTAAGTTCCTCGATAACAGCATCCTGATAATACATAAGCATATCTAAATTTTCTTCTGATGCTTTCCCATAAATAGGAATTTTTTCTTTAAATAAATTATCTAATTCCTCTTGTTTTAATAATCCATTATCAACCATTGCTTGCCCCACCATTTTTGCTCTTTTAATTGACAAATCATAATCAGCAATAGGATTATAATTTGAAGGACTATTAGGAATACCCGCCAGTATTAAAGATTCTTCTAAAGTTAAATCTATTGGTTCTTTATTAAAATAATATCTACTAGCATTTGCAATTCCATAATTTCCTTGACCATAATTAATAGTATTTAAATACCCTTCTAATATTTCATCTTTTGAATAATGTACTTCAAGCTCTAAAGTCAAAAAAGCTTCTTCTATTTTTCTTTCCCAAGTGGAATCAAAATCCAAATAAATATTTTTTACATACTGTTGAGATATTGTTGATGCCCCCTGCGTTATTTTTTTATTCTTAATATTAAGATACATAGCTTTAGCAATTCTTAAATAATCAAACCCATGATGATTATAAAAATTTTTATCTTCAACACTTATCACTGCATTTATTAAATTATAATTAATATCATCTAAACTTGCCCATTCACTTGTACTTGACCCTTGATATAAAAGCTCATCATTATTATCATAAATATGAAATTGTCCTGCACTTCTAAGTTCCAATTTAGGACTTAAAAAAGCATAAGTATATAGCCCAATAATAATTATAATAAAAGATACAAACATAAATATTATTAACTTTAAACTAAATCTAACTAATCTCAAAGTAAACCACCAATATTAATATGAAGCATAAATATAAAAATTATTATAAAAATTAAACTCTAAAAAAGAAATATAACCTCTTTTTTCTTGTAAATATTGTTTATCTTTAGTATAATTTAACTTGTAAATGAGGGACTAAATATGTATTATAATATTACTGTAAGTACTTTTGAAGAAGATACCTTATTATTTAAAACTACCACTACATCTTTAATAGAAGATAACTTTTTAACTTATCACACTGATAATGATACCATAAGATTTAATTTAGTTAATTTTTCTTTTACTAAAGAAAATAATGAATCTATCTTAAAAATAACTCCTAATAAATGTTTATTAACTCTAAAAGACATAAAACAAACTATGGAAATTCCTCATGATTATATAAATTTTGAATATAACCATAATAAAACTATCACATTTACTTATAAACTTATAAGTAATGAATATCCCATAAAAATAATTATTGATATAGGAGATGAAATAAATGAATTATAAAATATCTTTATTAGAAGCTAAAATTAGCCAAAGCTTGCAAGATTTAGGATATAAAACAACCGTTACCATTAATCCCACTAATAGACCCGAATTAGGTGATTATCAATATAATGGAATTATGCCTTTAGCGAAAGCTAATAATGAAAAACCTGTTTTACTAGCAAACAAATTAGTTGAATTATTAAAAGAATATCCTGAATTAAAAGAAGCCACCGTTGCCGGCCCTGGTTTTATTAATCTTACTTTCAGTGATAACTTTTTATTAGACTTTATAAATGAAAGTAATGAAAACATCGACATTAATTATAAACAAGATATTAATAAAACCATTTTTTTAGATTATGGAGGCCCGAATGTTGCCAAAGTATTACACGTTGGACATTTAAGAAGTGCTAACATTGGTGAAGCTTTAAAAAGACTATGTGAAGCAGTCGGTTGTAAAACCATCAGTGATGTGCATCTAGGAGACTGGGGACGCCCTATGGGTATGGTTATTCTAGAAATTAAAACAAGACATCCCGAACTTGCTTATTTTAAAGATGATTATAATGGAGAAGAAGTAGATTTTCCAATTACCAATGAAGATTTATTAGAGCTCTACCCCATTGCCACCACCAAAGCTAAAGAAGACGAAAAGATCATGGAAGAAGCCCGAAAAATAAATTATGAACTTCAAAATAAACATAAAGGTTACTATTATTTATGGCAAAAACTCGTTGAAGTAAGTATAAAAGAAGTTAAAAAAATTTATCAAGATTTAAATGTTTCTTTTGATTTATGGGAAGGTGAATCAGATAATTTCGCTTATATGAACGAAATGTTTGAATATTTATATTCAAAAAATATTATAAAAGAAAGTGAAGGCGCCAAAATAATTCCCGTTAAAGATGAAACCGACAAAAAAGAAATGCCCCCTTTAATACTTGTAAAAAGTAATGGGGCAGTATCTTATGAAGCAACAGACCTTGCCGCCATTTGGGAACGTACTCACAAATTTAAATTAGATGAAATCTGGTATATGACTGATAAACGCCAAGAACTCCACTTTACTCAAGTATTTAGAGCATCATATAAAAGTGCAATTGCCCCTCCGGAATTAAAATTAATATTTAATGGATTTGGCACTATGAATGGGAAAGATGGTAAACCATTTAAAACCAGAGATGGTGGAGTTATGCCTCTTGCTAATCTCTTAGATATGGTAACTGAAGAATGTGCCAAAAGATTAACTGAAAATATTACCGAAAATCGCCCTAGTATTGCAAGAACAATCGCCGTCGGAGCTATTAAATATGCCGATTTATTACCATTTAGAACTACTGATTATAACTTCGATATCGAAAAATTTACTGATTTAAATGGAAAAACTGGCACTTATCTATTATATTCAACAATAAGAATGAAATCTCTTTTAAATAAAGCCCAAGAAAACAATCTTATTCCTAATAAAATGACTATCTTAAATGCAAGTGAACGAAAAATATTAATAGCTATGTTAGACTTAAAACGTATTATAAAACGCAGCTATGATAATTGTAGTCTAAATGAAATATGTGAATATTTATATAAAATAACTAATTTATATAATAATTTTTATGGAGAAAATCATATAATTACGGAAGAAAATAAAGAATTACAAACATCATGGTTAACCCTTACGAAAGTTATATATGACAACAACTGTAAACTATTAAATATCTTAGGTATAAATATTCCTGAAAAAATGTAAATTAAGATTGACAAATATATGTTTTGATATTACAATTACAAAAGTTAAATATATATGCACTTTTATGAAAAAAAAGCATATAATGTTTTAACTAACAAAGGGAGAATATTATGAAATTAAATGATATAAGTAAAGAAGAACTAGAAACCATGAATTATGATGACATTGCTTATATAATCTTAAACGAAGAAAAAACTAAAATGAAAATTAATATTTTATTTAAAAAAGTATGTGATGCTTTAGGTTTAAGTGAAGCAGATTTTGAAAATCGCATTGGTGACTTTTTTGAACTATTAACTACTGATAAAAGATTTATTATGTTAGAAGATGGTTCATGGGATTTAAAAGAATTACATAATCCTAAAGTAGTCGTAGATGATGAAGAAGAGGACGACTCTATTATAACTGAAGTAGAAGAAGATGAAGCAATGGAAATGAACGATGAAGAAGAGGAAGATATCTACTACGATGAAGCAACAGATGATGATTTACCTGATGATGATTTAGATGATTTCATGGTTATAAACGTTGATGAAGAAGAAGCAAACAGTTAATGTTTGTTTTTTTTAGGATTGTTTGTTATAATATAAATAGTAAAAGAAAGGAACATTTTTATGTTTGAACGACTTAATAGTATTGAAAATAAATATAACGAATTACAAATTGAACTTACCAAACCTGAAGTAATGAGTGATTACAATAAATTAAAAACACTTTCTAAAGAAGCAAGTGACCTAGAAGAAACTGTAAAAAAATATGCTGAATATAAAAACACCATAAAAGATATTGATGAAGCAAAATCACTTATGGAAGATCCTGATCTTAAAGAAATGGCAGAATTAGAATATCACGAATTAAAAAATAAACTGGAAAATATTACTAAAGAATTAGAAATTCTTCTCGTACCTAAAGATGAAAATGATGGAAAAAATGTTATCATGGAAATTAGAGGGGCAGCAGGTGGAGATGAAGCTAATATTTTTGCCGGAGATTTATATCGTATGTATACTTACTATGCCGAAAAAAACAACTGGAAAATTGAAGAATTACATAGAGTCGAAGGAACAAGTGGAGGATTTTCTCAAGTAGAAATTATGATTAAAGGAAATGATGTTTATAAAAAATTAAAATATGAAAGTGGTTCTCATCGAGTTCAAAGAGTTCCTGTAACGGAAACTCAAGGACGTGTGCACACATCTACCGCGACTGTTTTAGTAATGCCTGAAATTGAAACTTCTAACATTGATATTAAAGAAAGCGACATTAAAATGGATGTTTATCACTCAAGTGGCGCCGGTGGACAATCAGTCAATACTTCTAATTCTGCAGTAAGACTAACTCATATTCCTACTGGCATTGTTGTAACTTGCCAAACAGAACGTAGTCAATTAAAAAATAGAGACCGAGCAATGAATTTATTAAAAATTAAAATTCAAGATGAAATTCGCTCTAAAGAAGAAAATGAACTTGGACAAACACGTAAAAATAAAATTGGAACTGGAGATCGCAGTGAAAAAATAAGAACATATAACTATCCTCAAAATCGTGTAACTGATCATCGTATAAACTTTTCTATCATGAGCCTAGACCGTGTCATGGATGGTGAATTAGAACCTATCATTGAAGCCTTAATTAACGAAGATATGCGTCTTAAACTAGCAGGTGAATCTTTTGAATAACATAGGTAGTGCTGATTTAAAACTATTAAAAGAGATTTATCCTAACAATTATAATGAAAAATTAAAAAAATTAAAAGAAAACTACCCTATTCAATATTTAATTGGCTATGTTGATTTCTATAATACTAAAATAAAAGTTAATGAAGATGTTCTAATACCTCGCTTTGAAACTGAATTACTTATGGAAAAAACCCTAAATTTCTTAAAAAATAAACCCTATACTACTATCTTTGATATAGGAACCGGTTCTGGAGCTATTGCTATAACTTTAAAAAAATACACCAAATTAAATGTCTATGCTTGTGATATTAGTTTTAAAGCTTTAAAAATGGCCATGCAAAACGGATACGATAATCTTGTTAATATTAACTTTTTTCAAATGGATATTTTAAAAGACTACCCCGAAATAAAATTTGATTGTCTAATATCTAATCCCCCCTACGTTAAAGAAAATGAACCCGTTAGCCCTGAAACTAAATATGAACCACAAATTGCTTTATATGCCAAAAATAATGGTCTAGAATTTTATGAACGAATATTAAGTATAGCTCCTAAAATATTAAATAAAAAAGGTTCTATTATTTTTGAAATAGGCGCCGAACAAAAAGAAGACATCAAAAAAATTGCTTTAAGATACTATCCTAAAGCAATTATAACTACTTATCAAGATTATAATAATTACGACCGATTTATGTTTATTGAAACATAAATTTTTTATTATTATTTTATGATATAAAATCTAATACAAAATTAGTTAATATATATCCCATAGCAAAACTAAAAGTTAACACAAGTAATCTTGCTTCAATTACTTTTCCTTTTTTTATAATTGGCCCAAAATTTACCCCATTAAACATAAATATACTCATTAAAGTAAAAAACACATATAAATAAACTTTAGCTTCCATTTAATGTTCTTCCTCGTATTTTTTTATTGCTTCTACTCTTTTTAAATGTCTTTCTTCACTAGCACTCTTAGTATTAATAAATGTATCAATTATTTCTTTAACTAAATTAAGATCTGTTGTAACTTCACTACCTATGGCAATAACATTACAACCATTATGATTTTTTCCTTTAAAAGCATCATCAACACTTACTGCTCTAACACACCTAATACCTTTAACTTTATTTGCCGCGATACTCATACCAACTCCCGAACCACAAATTAAAATACCTAAACTAAGAGGATTAGCCACAACTAATTCTCCCAATTTAAATGCAAATTCTGGATAATCATCTAAAGGACTATTTTCTATTCCAATATCTTCTATATCTAATCCATTCTCTTTTAAATATTTTGTTAATTTAAGCTTTAAATCTAACCCTCTATGGTCACATCCAATAAATATTTTCATACATTCCTCCAATATAATTTTAACAAATAATTTATTAATTGCCAAGAAATATTATAAAAACTATACTATAACTTTACTTTAAAAGATGTTATAATTAATTATGCTGGAGGATTAAAATATGCAAGAAAGAAAAAATAACAGTTTTTATTATAGAGATAATTCCACTATGTTAAGTATTAAAAATGCTCGATTTAATAGTAATCTCGAATTTTGTATCAAAAATTTATCAAAAACATCTTTAATAAAAGTTTTAACTTATCATCATACAAATGATAAACTAATTATTTATGTTGAAAAACAAAAACATTTATTTCGCACTATTAAAATTAAACTAAAAAGCGATAAAATAACAAACGCAACTATAGATATTAATTATCCAAATAGCCTTATCAGTCTTAAATATGAAAACATATCTCCAACTAATGGCCTATTTAAAATAATTTTTCTAAATTCTGAAAAAACAACTACTCAAATATCCCAACAAATATTATTTAATAACCAAAACCCTTTAACTTTTTTAGATTTTGATAATACTATTATACAAATAAAAAATATTATTTTTAAACATCCTAAAGATGATGAATTATTTACTCTTACTCCAATTATTAATAAATTATCAAATATAACTAAATTAAATTTAATATTAACAACAGAAGAACAAGAAATAATAAACCATTCTATTTATGAAAAAACCTTAAGTCTAAAAAAATAAAGAACTAAAAATATACATTAGAATTGACCTCCTATTGTTTTTTATATATAATTAATTTGGTGATAAAAATGTATACAGATACTCACTGCCATATATATCAAGAATACTATTCTAATATTAGTGAAATTATAAAAAATGCTTCTGATGTTAATATCTCACGCTTTATCAACAATGGTTGTGATCATAAAAGTAATCTTGAAATTCTAGAATTAACTCAAAAATATCCTAACATGTATGGAGCTATAGGTATTCATCCTGAAAATGTTGATACATATAAAGATGAAGATCTTAAATTTATTGAAGATAACTTAAAAAATCCTAAAATAATTGCCATTGGAGAAATAGGTTTAGATTATCATTATACTAAAGAAAATAAAACAGCTCAAATAAAACTTTTTGAAAAACAATTACAATTAGCTACAAAATATCATCTACCTGTAATTATTCATAGTAGAGATGCCACTGAAGATACTATCAATTGTCTTAAAAAATATAAACTAACAGGTGTTATCCATTCTTTTTCAGGTTCCCTAGAAACAGCCAAAATTTATCTTAAAATGGGATTTAGCCTCGGAATTAATGGAGTTATAACCTTTAAAAACTCCAAACTAAAAGACACAATTAAAGAAATACCTTTAACAAATATTCTCTTAGAAACAGATAGTCCCTATCTAACTCCCGAACCCCACCGAGGAACCAAAAACGAACCGGCAAATATTATTTATATAGCTAAATTTATCTGCGAATTAAAAAATATTAATTTAGATGAACTATCAAAAATTACCAACCAAAACATTAAACGAATTTTTGACATTTAATCTATTATATGATAAAATTATTACAACCAATTGAGGTGAAAAAATGAAAGGTAAAAAACTATTTTACTTTAACAATTTAATCAAATTTAGTATTATAATTCTTATAATATTTGGCATTAAAACATCTTCATACAAAATGGAAACATCAAGTACCAATGAAAATGTAAATAAAAGTATAGATTTATCCACCATGGCTATATATATAAATAAAGAAGAAGAAAAAAAAGCTAATGAAGAAGCTTTACAAAGATATTTATGGGGATCTCTTGACAGTTACACAGGTGATTTAACTGGATATGGAGCCTATTGTCCTCTTTGCACGGGTCATCTAGCCTGTATGGGTAACCTTGATTTAAGTGGAGGTAGAACCACTTATAATGATAAAACATATGGTACTGTTAGAATAGTAGCTTCAAGTAATAATCTTCCCTGTGGCAGTATAATTAGATTTGATAATAAAAAAATAAGTCCAACCACCATCATAGCTATTGTTCTTGATCGTGGTGTTGTAGGAAGCAATATAGATTTATTAACTCCTAGTGAAGACTATGCTTTAAAATATATTGGACGCAGTTCCATAACTTACGATGTCTTAAGAATTGGATGGGAAAAATAACCCATTTTTTTATAAAATATAAATAGAAAGGAATTTAATTTTTTTATAAAATTAATTATATAAATATATGGATATAAAAGCTAAAAAAAGTTTAGGTCAAAACTTCCTTAAAGATGAAATTATTCTCAAAAATATAGCTAATTCACTTAATCCCACTAAAAACGATTTAATAATTGAAATAGGTCCCGGAAAAGGTGCATTAACTAAATATCTAGCAAAAAAAGAAAGCTTTTTAATTTGTTATGAATTAGATACACGCTTTAAAGAACTATTAACAAAATATGAAAGTAATAAAACCAAAATTATATATCAAGATTTCTTAAAAAGTAATTTAGATAGTATTTCTTTATCATATGAATCTATTTATATTATAGCTAACATTCCCTATTACATAACAACACCAATTATTAAACATGTAATAAATCTTCCTAAACTAAAAGCAATGTCTCTTTTAGTTCAAAAAGAAGTAGCCGAAAGATTAACAGCAAAACCAAATACTAAAGACTATGGTTCTTTAACTGTATATTTAAATTATTTTTTTAAAATTGAATATTTATTTTCAGTTCCTAAAACAGCTTTTTCTCCAGCCCCTAAAGTAGATAGTGCACTAATAAAATTTACTCGTCTAAATAAAAACTTAGCTGTTAAAAATGAACAAATATTATTTAAACTAATAGAAGATTCTTTTAAATTAAAAAGAAAAACCCTAAAAAATAATTTAAAAAACTATAACTGGAATAAAATAAAAGAAATATTAGAAAAACACAATTTAAAAGAAAATATCCGAGCAGAACAAATACCCTTAACATTATTTGTTGAACTAGCTAATAATTTAGCCAATTAAAAAGATAGCAACCCTATCTTTTTTATAATTTAAACATTTTATTTTTTCTTATTACTCTAAATAGTACTAAAAGCCCCATCAAGATAATTCCTACTAAAAATAAATTTTTAATTCCCGTTTGAGGATTATTTGGAATATCATCACTAGCTCCATCTTTCATATTTTCATTAATTTTTGGTACTGTCACATTTACTTGCCCATTATCATCTAATTTTAAATCACTATCAACTTTACTATTAAATTCAACATCCGTAACAGTTGTATAAGCTCTAATAGAATTTTGAAAATTCATATTATCATTTTTAAAGCTTGACCAAACAACCCCATTATTAGAAATATAAGAAACATTTTTAGTAACTTTATAATTACTATACATATCATGAACATCTTTATCTATAGCAATTGGTAAATTTAAATCATTTCCTTCTAATTTCACAATAATCGAAAAACTATCTGATACATATATATCTTTATTAGGCTTAACACTTATATACCCATTATGTTCCGTAACTCCATTCCCAATCTCTTCATAATTTTTAAGAGCACCATTTGAAGCATAATAAACTGTATATTTATATCCTGCTTTTTGAACTGCAAAAGTAACTTTATCAAGTTTTTCAGTTTTCACATCTTTTTTAGAAAATATATTTGCTGTATAAACAACATTCTTATCACTACTAACAGAAGCATTAACACCTAAATCATCATAATAATAAGCATAATCGGAAACATCTTTATTAACTCCATAATAACCTACTACATTCCCACAAATATTAATATCATCATAAGAAATATAATAATAACCATTATTTCCCATATTTACGTCTTTATCATCAACTAAATATTTACTTTCTCCATAAGAATTCTTTACTATCCAAGCTCCATCTCTTGAAGGCTTAGTACTAAAATTACTAGCAGATATTGTATCATCCCAACCTACAATTTCAACCATATGATTTTGATCTTCATTCATTATATGTCCTTTATTATCATTATCTGTATATGCAGAACCATCATAATAATAGTAAGGACCATTAACATATTTATGTTTCAAATCATATTTTCCATTTGAACCAATATTTAGTTCATAACCTCTTACAACATCTTCAAAATAAAGAGTTGCCGCCATTCCCCCATAACTTGTAATATATTTTTTTATACTCGTAATAGTATCAGTAGAGCAAACACCCTGCTCATTTCTAATTCTAATAATATTATCAACATCTATAACAGCTTTTTTATTTTTTACTGCTTCCTCAGTTATAGACTCTTGACCCAAAGCAACTTTTTTAAGTAAACCAAGAGACATATCTTTATCATAAATAGGACCCCAATTATTTAATATATAAGCATTAGTAGTTTCAATATGTCCCCCTGCATTAAAAGTTCTATTAAAATTAATATAACCAGGCTTATACAAACTATTTTGCGTTGCAAACTCTAAATGAGCAACACTTAAATAATCACTACTAACTCCATTTTTAATCATATTAGATTCTATAGAAGCTAATGTTCCAAAAGCCCAACAAGAATCTGTTTCCTGAGTCCGTACTGCTAAATTATATTTATCTTGTATAGAATAACTAGGTAGTTCATAATCATTATTAGTGCTTAAACTACTAACACCATTATCTACTTTACAAACATAAGGCATTGGCACTTTTTGTTTTTCCTCATTACTCAAATTACTCCAAGAAATATAAAGAGGAGAATATTCACACATTGATAAATTAAGATTTTCTGCCCAAACAGGCTTAATTCCAAGTAAAAACAATGATAGTAATAATAAATATTTTTTTCTCATATCAAAAACTACCCTTCTATCTTAAAATATAACACATTTCGACAAAAATTACTAGAAAAACAATTAACATTTAATATAAAATAATATTTCTTTACACTTATACATATAATTTAGTGGTGATAAATATGGAATTAAAACGTGGTGATTTAGTAACCCGTATTAGTTATAACCATGATACCGTATTTAAAATAACCAACATTAAAAATGATATCTATTATTTAAAAGGAGTTGAAGTTCGACTTTTTGCGGATGCGACCCTTCCTGACTTAGTAAAATATATACCTGAAGAAAAAATAGAACTAACAGAAACCCATGAAGAAGAAACTATCCCATTAGATCGCACCGAATATTTTTATCTGCCTGCTAAAATTCTTCATATTGACGGTGATAAAGATTATTTAGAAAAATGTTTAAATTATTATAAAAAAAAAGGCATATACGCGATCGGAAAAAAAATAAATGAAGAACACATTTATGAAGCAATACTTCCAATGCTTCAAGAATATAAACCAGACATTGTAATTATAACCGGTCATGATGCTTATTATAAAAAGAAAGGTGATATTAATAATATAAATAACTATCGCAATACAGCAAGTTTCATTAAAGCAGTTAAAGTAGCTCGTAAATTTGAAAAATCTCATGATAAACTAATTATTATTGCCGGAGCCTGTCAGTCAAACTATGAAGAACTAATTAAAGCTGGAGCAAACTTTGCTTCATCACCCAAAAGAATAAATATTCATGCCCTAGATCCTGCAATTATTGCAAGCACTATAGCCCTTACTGAACGTAATAAAGAAATAAATTTAATCGAACTCTTAGACAAAACAAAATATGGGCACAATGGTATGGGAGGTATTAAATGTAATGGTCTCATGTATGTTGGTTATCCACGTTAATAAGGAGGAATTTTGAATTTAGATATTGTTCGTGAAGAACTAAAAAAACATTTAAATGAAAGAGTTCAAATCAAAGTATTTGGTATGCGTAACAAAACAAGCACATATGAAGGTAGAATAAATGCTATATACCCAAATATATTCACTATAATTAACCCCAATTTTGAAAAAAGTTTTACCTTCAGTGATTTAATAACCGGAGAGATTTCAATAAAATATCTGTAAACACTTGCTATTTACCATTTTTTGCTATAAAATATAATTAAGTTGTATAACTTTAGAAGGGAAAAGAAATATTATGCAAATTACATCAGTAAGCGTACGCAAAATTGAAAAAGAAGGATCAAGGATGAAAGGAATTGCATCAGTTCTAATTGATGATTCTTTTGCCATTCATGATATCCGTATTATTGAAGGAGATAATGGTTTATTTATCGCTATGCCTAGTAGAAAAACAGCTACTGGTGGATATAGAGATATAGCACACCCTATTAATCCAGATGTACGTAAAATGTTTGAAGATGCTATTCTAAAAGAATATGCTAAAACAGAATGACTTGCAATTGCAAGTTTTTTTCTTTAAAAAAAGAATTGCTATATCTACAATCTTATGTTAAAATCAAAATGTAGAACATTTAAGAACAAATGCCTACAAAAAATTATTTTTGTTTAAAGACATTTATCTTTATATCAATACTGATGAAGATAAGTGTCTTTTTTATAGTTAAAAACAATAATATCACGGATAAAATCTCTTCTATCATGACCTAATGCCTCCTATTCATAAAACCCCCTTACATTCAAGGAAGAACAAATGAAAAGGAAAAACACAAGGTAGGCACTCGTCTTAAATGTTCAATTCTATTCTAAAACTAAAACTAAAATTTGTCAAAAAATTCGTTCGACAGTATTCGACAACTCACCTACTTCAAATATTTTGGTTTATCAATCTTGCCTAGCAAATAGTCAGCCGATATTTTATAAGTTTTACAAAGTGTATATAATGCATGAGTCGAAATAAGAAAATCTCCGTGTTCATAAGCTCCAATCATTGATTTTGCTATATTTAAGTTTTCAGCTAACTTAGCTTGAGTTAAATTATTAGTTTTTCTAAGTTCTTTAAGTCTAAAACCAACTTTTTTTAATTCTATATTGTTATTAATATTATATTGATTGATATCAGTAAAATCAAAAAGAAAATCTAAAGAGACGTTTAAATAATTTGCTACTAGAATTAAGTGTTTTAAAGGCATAATATCTTTTTGTTGCTCATACTGGCAATAGCAAGCTTTTGATACATTTAGCATATTTGCTATATCCACTTGTTTAATGCCTAATCTTTCTCTTATTTGTTTTAGTCTATCTTTATACATCATTAGTATCACCAAAAAAATTTTCTCATATTATATAAGTCTTTTGTTTATTAGTTAAGAAATATCGGATTTTTTCTTGACTTTTATTATATGAGAGTTTATAATTTTAGTATAAGTTAGAAATTTCTAATATGATTGATAATCATAGAGAGAGGATTGATAATGAAAATAGAAAAGTTAAGTAAAGGAAGAAGTAAAAAGATAATATTATCCCTATTAATAATAACATTATTAATAGGAGTAATATATATAACAACTAGTAAAGCAAAATATCAAGTAACTCAAAGTGTGCAAATAGTTAATGGGAAAGTTAATTATAGTGTGTCAGATTTAAATATAATTGCATTATCTATTCAAGATGAAGACGATGAAGAAGTATATAATTCTACAAATAAAATCCCAGAAGGGAATTATTTAATAAATACAGAAAAAAGTTATTGCACTATTCCTGGAGATACAACACAATATAAAGATATCCCACTGGAATATAAAGATAGTAGAGTATATATAGGAATAAATCAAAAAGGAACAAAATGTTATATTTATCTAGATAAATTAATATTGGCTTCAGATCAAATAATAGCTAATTCAGAGGTAAAAGAAGAATTGCCAAAAAGTTTTGGAGTTACCGCATGTGATCTAGGAACGAATTATGCTTCAAATTGTGGAAACACAGATAAAGGTTTATATAAAACTTTAGATGATGATGGAGAAACATATTATTTTAGAGGAAGTGTAAATAATAACTGGGTCAAATTTGCCGGATTTTATTGGAGAATAATCCGAATAAATGGTGATAAAACAATAAGATTAATATATGCAGGAAAAGAAGGAGATGAAACAAGTTTAACATTTACTAATAATAATCGAACAAATCCAATAACAGTTACCGGTGCTGGAACTCAAATTAATAATACTGGAAAAACCGTTAAGACTTATCCATTTAATTCAATATATAACGATAATAAATATGTAGGATTAATGTATGGAGGAGAAAAAAATAAAGGAAGTTCAACTAGTTACGATAATGCTCATACAAATACTAATAATAGTGAAATATTAGATACTCTATCTGATTGGTATACAGCAAATTTAAAAAATATAAATATAGGATTTAAAAAGGCTTCCGATTTTATAGATGAAAATGCTGGTTTTTGTGGAGATAGAACTCCATATAATGGTTATGGATATGGAACTAGCCAAACAAACTATGGGGCATATCATAGATTAGTAGCACTAAGTGAAACAAATAAAAAACCAACATTTAGTTGTAAAAGAGCAGATGGAACGGGAAAAACATCATTGCCCATTGATAATGACTTATACACAATAAATACTTCGAATAAAGGGAATAAATCCTTAGCAAATCCAGTAGGATTAATAAGTGCAGATGAAATGGTTTTTGCAGGTTCAAGTTTTGGAATTTCAAATTCAGGATATTACTTATATTCGGGGCAGGATTATTGGATTATGACGCCATATGGTTACTCAGACTCAAAGGTATTTTTTATTAATTCTAATGGTGCACTTACTGCAGCAGTAGTAAATTCTTTATATGGTGTGCGCCCTGTAATAAATCTAAAAGCTAATACAATGTTTAAAATAGCTAATAACAATAATAAAGGAACATTTGCAAATCCATACGTAGTCCAATAAACTTGCCTAAGTTGCTCTAAATTTATTCTTAGGCAAGATTAAATTCCATGCGAGGTCTCTCCTCGCTCTTTTTATTTATAAACTTATTTACTTGACTAAAAATATTTTTTATAGTATGTTTAAATCATAAATGGAGGAAATCATGTACAAAAGTAATATCAATTTAAATCTTTATAAAACATTTTATGACGTAGCAAACTATGGAAGTATTTCTAAAGCCGCTGAAGCAAGCTTTACCTCCCAACCAGCTATTAGCAAAGCCATTAAAAAACTTGAAGAAGACTTAAAAGTTCAATTATTTTATCGTACTTTAAATGGAGTTGAATTAACAGAAAAAGGAAGAGAACTATTATATTTTGTCGAAAAATCATACAACAACCTTGTCATTGCCGAAAGAACCATGCTTGAAAATGAAACTCTTAATCGTGGAAAACTATCAATTGGAATGCCATCTAATGTAGGATCATTCTTTCTATTTGATAAAATAATTGAATTTCATCAAAAATACCCTAACATAGAAATAACAATTATTACAGGCTCTACTTCTAAATTAATAAGTTTATTAGAATCCCACACGGTAGACTTTGTTATAGATACATCCCCTATTGATACTAAACACAACAAAAATATTACTATCAAAAAATTAACCGAAGTTCCCTATTGTTTTGTTGTAAAAAATAAAAATAATACCAATTATCAAGATATAAAAGAACTTAAAGACTTAAAAGACAAATTATTAATACTCCCTATTCCCGGAACCGCCAACCGAATCGCGTTAGATGAAACACTTATAAAACATCATGTTAATATTGAAAATGTTATTAACATTCATACCAGTGAAATGATTTTAGCCGCGGTAAAAAAAGATTTAGGTATTGGTTATATCATTTATAATCTAGTTGAAAATGAAATTAAAAATGGTGAACTAAAAATAATTAACATTAAAGAAAAACTTCCTACAACCATTATTAACATAATTTATGACAAAAACACATTAACTACTGCTCCTAAAAAATTTATAATAGATTATATTGATTATAACATAGATTTATAACATCTATATATAAAATTTATAGCAATAACTATATAACATATCTTATATAAAAAAAGGATATTTGCCCATAATATCTTTTTATTTTATAATAAATACGGAGGCTAGAAAAAATGTTAAAAAAAATAGGTACATTTAAAGACTTTAAAGATAATACATTAAAATCTGTCTTTAAAACTGACGATAATAAAATAATTGAAATGTCTTTATTATTTAATAAAAAAGACATAGATGTAGTATGTGTTCCCACTCATCACTTCTGTAACTTAGGCTGCAAAATGTGTCACTTAACCACCAAAGATTTAAAAAAACCTATGTTACCTATTACTTATGATAACTTTATTACTTGTTTATTAAAAACTTTAACTGTTAATAACTTACATATTACTAACAAAAAGAAATTACTTATTTCTTTCATGGGAGTTGGAGAACCATTACTTAATATCAAATTAATTGAAGAAGTATATAAACATGAAGATTTTATAAAAAAGAAATTAGGTTATGACAATATTGGTTATGCCATATCAACAATGATGCCCAATAATAATTTTTTAACCTTACAAGACATAGTTACAAGTAAAAATATTCCTTTAAAAATTCATTTTTCTTTACACAATCCAATTGATCAAAAAAGAAAAGAATTAATACCAGGAAGTAATATATCAATAGAAAAAGCATTATCTTATTTAACTATTTATCGTGAGTGTTTACAAAATAATAAAACTATCATGGAAAAATATTCTAAACTTCACACCAACAATGACCCCATAGAAATACACTATACCTTAATAAATAAAATAAATGATGGAGATAAAGAATTAAATGAATTAATAAAACTATTAACCAAATATGAAATACCGATCAAATTTCTAAAATTCAATCCCACTAAAAATTTAACTATAAGTAAAAATGAAGATAAATGGCTAAAAACAATCAAAGAAAAAATTCCCAACTTAAGAGTTAAAACCTACTCTCCTCCCGGTAAAGAAATAGGCAGTTCTTGTGGGGAATTTACCAAACATTTTTATCATGAAGAAATAGAAACCAAAAAAGAATTACAAGAATTTAAAGCATGGTATCAAAAACATCTTATAAATTAAAAGGAATTTAATCTTTATTAAAAGCATAAACTTTAATAAAGGAGATAATATAATGGATAAAGTTGAAGAAGTAGTAACATATGGTTCTCATGAATTAAAATTAATAGACCGCCGGGAAATAGCTCTAACTGGCATAAAAAAAATAACCAGTTTTGATAGTGAAGAATTTTTACTTGAAAGTAATATGGGATTAATCTTAATTAAAGGTAGTAATCTTGAAATAATGCGCTTAGACACCCATGATGGTAATGTTAAAATAAAAGGTAAAATAAACAGTTTTAATTATCTAGATAATAAAGAGAAAGTTAAAGAAGAAAGCTTACTTTCTAAACTTTTTAAATAATGGATGCTAAAACTCAAATTATAGTTCTATCTTTCTCTTTTCTTTTTGGTTTTATAACATACTATTTAAATGTTATTAACTATAAAATTATTAACAATCAAAAAAAAATATATCGTAGTATAATTTCTATCATGTTTTCATATAATTTAGTTTTAATATATTTAATCATTTTATATAAATTAAATAATGGCAACTTTCATATATATTTCTTTTTTTTACTTATTTTAGGTTTTTTTAGTGCCTACCAAATGTCAAAAAAATTCTTTAAATCCAAAAAAACTTTTAAATTTCTTGCAAGAATAAAAAAGAGATGGTATACTAAAACAAAATAGGGGTGATATCTATTAAAAGAAAAGTCACTAAAAAAGAAAAAAGAAGACTTACATTATTTATCTTAATATTTATTTTTATTATTACTTTCATGTGTATCAATATATTTCCTGACTGGTTAAAAATAATGGCCAATAAAAATGAAATTGCCTTATTACAAACACACTATGAAGATTTATTAAACACAGAAAAATCACTTAAAGCTGAAGTAGAAAAATTAAAAAATCCCGAATATGTTGAAAGGTATGCAAAAGAAAAATTTTTATACACTAAACCCAATGAAATAATTATTAGAAAAACAGATACGTCTAATTAGTATCTGCTTTTTTATCACTTAAGCTCTTTCTTCAAAAAACTTTTCTATTCCTACATTTAATATTTGAGAAATATTATATAATACTGGCACACTTATCCCTAATACTTTTCCCGTTTCAAGTGATCCAATTAAACCTGTAGAAACATTACACATTTGAGCTAACTTTGCCTGAGATATTTTATTAGTAGGATTATTAACATTATATAATCCTCGATAATATCTAACATTAGCCCCAATAATTTTGAAAATATCGCCTCGTGATTCTTTTATATATAACATTTTAACATCCTTTCTATTAGTTAAATACTAATCAAATTTTCAGTTACCACGTTATATATAACATAAATATATCCTTTATAATTGTAACATATTTTTGTATTAGAAACAAGTACTATTTAATTTTAAAGAAAAAAATGGTATAATACCCCCAAGGAGTTTTATATATGAAAACAATAACTAATAACCTATTAAAAAAAGAAATAAAAAAATATAATATTTTCCTTATTATAACCACAATTTTACTTATAACATCCCTTACTTTTATAGGAATATATTTTCTAGAACTAAATAAAGATCATAAAAACAGTATCTACTTAAATACAATTATTATAGATATGGATAACCAAACAGGACTAACAGCCAATTTAAAAGTTGCTCAAATTCCATACAGTTTTGCAAAATATAGTGATGATCCTAACAACGCTTATTATATTATTACTGATAATGAATTTTATTATATCGCTTATATGTCTAATAGTGACTATAAAAAACTAAATCATGAAAGTATCAAAAATAAACCAATAACTATTTATGGTAAAACTGTCTACACTAAAGAAGAAATCCGTAATCTAGCCCTAGAAACTTATAACGAAGGTTTAAATGAAGAAGATAAAATAAGTAAAGATGATTTTAATGATTATTTTGGTGGTGTATATATAGATATTACTAACAATGCAAATACTTATAATTTTTTTCTAACTATAGGAATTACTTTTTTAATTTGTAGTTTTATAACTTTTATAATTTTTATTATTTTTAAAATTAAAAGCAATAAATTATTAAAAAGCATTAATGACAAAGATTTTAATAAAATTACTAAAGAATTAAATGAAAAAGAAGCAATTTATTATAAAAAAGGCCATTTAATATTATCTAAAAACTATTTAATCACTTTTATTAAAAGCATAAAAATAATAAATTATAAAGATATTGTATGGATCTATGAAAGTGCTATTAGACAAGTTGCTTTTACTATTGTAAGAACTATATCCATTTTAACAACTGAAGGAAAAACCATTAATATTGCCGAAATTACTGGAATGAATAAAAAAAATGAACAAATTATTTCTGACATCATCACAAATGTATCTAATAAAAACAAAAATATTTTAACGGGATACTCTACAGCTAATAAAAAGAAAGCTAAAGAAACTATTAAAGAACTAAAAAAAGAAAACTAACTAGCCAGTAATTATTTCTAAAAAAAAACATATATATTACCATGAAAACAAAATATAAAATATTAATTATAATCTTTCTACTTATAAGTGCATTATTTATTAATAGTGAAGTAAAAGCACTTCTTCCTTTAAGTGGTAAACTAATTATAATTGATCCTGGTCATGGAGGCAAAGATCCAGGCACTTCAAGTAACAAAATTTTAGAAAAAGATATCAATTTAAAAATAAGTAAAGCATTAGAACTTGAACTAGCCAAAGTGGGATCATCAGTCATATTAACTCGCGATAATGATTATGATCTAAGCTCCCCTAATGCTACTTATCGCAAAAAAAGTGATTTTGATAATCGCATTAAACTCATAAATGAAAGTAAAGCAGACCTTTATCTATCAATCCATTTAAATTATTTAGAAAATGCTTCTTATTTTGGACCCCAAGTCTTTTATAATGATGAAAATAATTTAGAATTAGCATTAGTAATTCAAGATACTCTTAATAAAGAATTAAATACAAATCGTAAAATCAAAAAAATTCCTACTCGTACATACATGTATGATAAACTAACTATACCCGGTGTATTAATTGAATGTGGCTTTTTATCAAACTATAAGGAAGCCCAAAATTTAAACAATCCTACATACCAACAAAAAATAGCAACCATCATTACGGATGCCATAATTAATTATTATTAATATTCATAAATTAATTTTTTATAACTTTTATCAACATTTTTTCCCGTACAATAATTTAAATTACCAATTTCTTTTAATGCTTTAGTAATTTCTTTATCATCACTTTTTAAAGCTTTATCAACTAAATTAATTAGCTTCCGAGCTTTTTCAATACTCAAATCATATAAATCATAAAATGAATAATGATAACTAACTTGTCTAGAAACTGGATAATACCATTTTTTATGTTCTAAATTAAGCACACTTTTATCAATTTTTTTAATATAATAACAAGTACTAGTTAACTCCCATCTTTTAAATAATTTAGTTTTATCTATTAATTTATATATAAAAGCTTTAATACCTAATCTTGATTCCATCACATGCTTCATTACAAATCTATAATTACGATATCCCTTTAAAATAGCTTTATCTATATCTATTGCACAAAAAGTATTTTTATAAGCATAATCTATTGTTTTACTAAGCTCATTACTAAATGTTACTGCCGGAAATATTTCTCTAGCTAAACTAGCTCTTGTTATCATTTTTCTATTTCGCTCATAATAAAGATCAGCATCTATCATATATTCTAAATAATTATGTTTACCTTTATATTTATAAGTCTTTTTATCTTTCATATTATATTTACCAGTTTTATAATAAATATAAGGATGACAAGTTGAATCAAGAACATAATGGCATATCGAACCATATAAATATGCAAGCACTTCTCCATTATTAATTAATTTATTTTCTCTTATATACTTAATAATATTTTCAAAATATAAATTAGAACTATGCTTATGTGCAAAATGTCCTAATTTAGCTTTCACAAAAAATAAAACATCAAAACTTTTTCCAAATAAATTAAAAATATCAACATGATCTTTTAATTTTTCTTTAACCTCATCATCTAATACTTTATACACATCTTTCGTAAATGTATGATGAGTATATGTTGCAGGCATAATTTCCACCTCCCCTTAATTATACCACAAAACACTCATAAATACAAACTTCACCAAATTTTCACAAAAAATTAACATATAAATCAACTTATTTTTCTACAATATAATTGTTCTTTGTGGTATAATGTAATAATAGGTGAGATAAAATGGAAAAAATATTTAAGACCCTAGATGAACAAATTACCATATTAAGAAATAAAAACCTCATTATTGATGATGTTGATTTTGCCAAAGACGTCCTCTTACGAGAAAATTACTTTTTTCTAAATGGTTACCGTTATTTATTTATGAAATCAATGACTGACAAAACTTATATAAATGGTGCCAGTTTTAGAGAAATATATGCTTTATTCTATTTTGATCGACAATTAAGAAATATTTTATTTAAAAATATCTTAATTCTAGAAAACAACATTAAAAGTATTATATCCTATGAATTATCTCGTAAATATGGTTTTAAAGAGAAAAAATACTTAAATCCGGCCAACTTTACTCGAGACCCCAAAAGAACTCGACAAGTAAATGATTTACTAAAAAAAGTTAAAAGGCAGATAAGTATCAATGGTCGCGAACATGCTGCAACAAGACATTACCAAAGTAACTATGGCTATATTCCTCTTTGGATTGTCGTTAAAGTTTTATCTTTTGGTATAGTTGGTGAATTATTTACCATTCTAAAACGTGAAGATCAAGAAAGTATCGCAAATATATTTAATGTTGACGTTGAAAGTTTATTAATTTATCTTCCAATCATTGCCAATTATCGTAACCTATGTGCTCATGAAGACATTTGTTATGAACATAAAACGCAAAAGGAAATTCCTCCTACTAAATATCACGAAGCATTAAATATAACAAAGACCAATGGAGAATATATATATGGTATAAATGATTTATTTTCTCTTATAATCATATTAAAAAGACTTTTAAGACCAGATGATTTTCATATAATGTTAAATGAAATATCATATGAAATAGATTATTTAGCAGGACGTCTTACAAGCATCAAAATATCAAAAGTATTAGATCGTATGGGTTTCCCCCTAAATTATAAAGAAATAGTAAGGATGGATTAAAATGAATGAAAATAAAGAAAAAAAACAAAAGACAATATCTAAATCAAGCACAATAGTTTTAATAATAATTACCTTTTTTGTTGGGATGATTGCTATGTATGGCATTGCAAGATACTTTCCAATTATTACTGAAACAACCAAAACTAAACTTGAAAAAGATGTTACAATAACTGATAAAGGTATTGCCGATGCTGTAGAAAAATTATATGATTCTGTAGTTGTCGTAAATACTTATATTGATGGTCAAAATTACGCTTCAGGTACAGGTTTTGTTTATAAAACTGAAGATAAAAAAGCTTATATTTTAACAAATAATCATGTTATCAACAATGCTGATGAAGTATATGTGACATTTACCAATGATTCTGTTGTAAAAACTACTATTGAAGGTAGTGATGTTTACTCTGACATTGCGGTTCTATCTGTATCAAATGACAGCATCTTAGATATCGCAGAAATCGGAGAAAGCAAAAATACTCGCTTAGGCGATACAGTATTTGCAATAGGTTCACCTATTGACAATGCTTATTCTTGGAGTGTTACTCGGGGAATTGTCTCAGGTAAAGATCGTTTAGTTGAAGTAAGCCTATCAAGTGGTAATACCTCAACCCCCATGGTTGTAAATACTCTTCAAACTGATGCAGCCATTAATGCTGGTAACTCTGGGGGACCTCTAGCTAACTCTAATGGAGAAGTTATCGGTATTACTTCTATCAAACTTGCAAGCGAAAAAATTGAAGGTATGGGATTTGCAATACCAATCGAAAATGCTCTTGATATTGCCTCTCAATTATTAGATGGCAAAGAAATTGAAAGACCATACTTAGGAATCCAAATGTTAGATGTAACAGATGTTTATTCTAGTTTTAATGCTTTAAGATATCGTTCTTTAGTAGAAGAAGCAAATGTTACTTCTGGTGTTATTGTAGCTTCTGTTGAAAAGAAAAGTTCTGCTGCTCTAGCAGGAATTGAAGCCAATGATATTATAACTGAAATAGATGGTAAAAAAGTAAATAGTTCAGCTTATTTAAGATATTATTTATATAATCATAAAGTTGGCGACGAAATGAAATTAACTATTATTAGAAATGGCAAAGAAACTGAAATTAAAGTTAAACTTAGTGCTAATTAATATTTATAAATTTAACTTGTTACTTTGTAGCAAGTTTTTTTAATTTTAAAACATACTAAAAATAAACATACAAAGAAGGTACTTAAAATGAAACATAAATTAATTAACCAAACACTAATATTTACTTTTATAGTTGCTTTATTTTTAATAATTAATAAAAGTGTTAATTTAAAAAATAAAGAACTAAAAAAAACTAATCCTGTAATAAAAGAAACTATAAATGATAAAGCCAAAAATATATTAGAAAATCTAACTTTAGAAGAAAAAATAGGTCAAATGTTATTTATTTCTTATCGAAAAGAAAATATGGACGAAAAGTTAAAAAATTTATTAACAGATATTAAACCAGGAGGTTTTATCTTTTTTAGTGAAAATTTTCAAGAATATCAAACTGCAAAAAAACTTATCTCTGATATTAAAAGTACTTCTAATATTCCTCTTTTTTTAGGTATAGATGAAGAAGGAGGAAGAATCGATAGATTTAATAATATTAAAGGATATACTTATGAAAAAATACCTCCAATGTTAGATATTGGTAAAACAAATCAAATTTTAACTGCTTATCAAACTGGAGCATATATAGCTCAAATATTAAATGATTTTGAACTAAATATAGATTTTGCCCCTGTAATTGATGTATATTCTAATCCCAAAAACACTGTTATAGGTAATCGTAGTTTTGGCTCTGATCCTAAACTTGTATCAAGTATGGGATTAAACCTAGCCGAAGGTTTAAAAGATAATAGTATTATTCCCGTTTACAAACATTTCCCAGGACATGGTAATACAAGTAAAGATTCTCACTATGAACTTCCAGTTATAAATAAAAACAAAGAATATCTATTAAATAATGATTTAATTCCTTTTATTGACGCCATTAATAATAATGCAGAAATAATTATGATAGGACATTTAGCCGTACCAGCAATAACTAAAGATAATACTCCTGCTTCCTTATCTAAAGAATTAATAACTGATTTCCTAAAAAATGAATTAAATTATCAAAATATTGTTATTACTGATGCTTTAAATATGCAAGCTATAACTAAAAACTACTCAGATAAAGAGGTATATGAACTTGCCATAAATGCTGGTGTAGATATTCTCTTAATGCCCAATAATGAAAAAGATGCTGTTAACACAATTAAAGAATTAATCCAAGAAAATAAAATAACTGAAGGCCAAATAAATTCTTCAGTCTTAAAAATATTAAATCTTAAGTTAAAATATAATATTATACCTAATAATTAAACTTTCAAAAAAATTTCTTCTTCTAACATTCTTTTTTTTCCTAAAAAAAATCTAGCATATAACTAGATATTTATGATAAATCACTTTAAAAAGTGAACAATTACTCTGGCAGGGGCGGAGAGAATCGAACTCCCATCAAAAGTTTTGGAGACTCCTATGCTACCATTATACCACGCCCCTACGTGATAAATGTATTATAACATATCTTTACTCATTTTACTAGCCTTTTCATATAATAAAATAGGTGATTATAAATGATTATTAGTTATACAAATAAAGATTTAGATTTACTTGCTCGTATTATGCGCGCCGAAGCCCAAACTGAAGGCGATTTAGGCATGCTTATGGTTGGAAATGTAGTTGTTAACCATAAGCATGCCAAAATCG
>CANPYU010000002.1 GCA_947588665.1 uncultured Bacilli bacterium
TAAATACAAATTTTGAAAAAGAAATAACAAAATTATTAACATTAACTTAATTTTTGCGATTTTATGATTTTATCCTGCGCTTTTTGTTTTTTTACTTGCTTTTTGTTTATTTAAGTGTTAGAATTGTTTTATAAATGTTGATTAAGTAATTAGTATTAATTTTTAGTTCTTGTTAGAGATTAAGTATCATAGGCTGAAAGTACTTGAAGATAAAAGAAGTTAAGAAATTCATACTTAGGAGTTTTAATAGTAGGTCGTGCTATAAACGAATTAAAGTGCTAGTAATCTAGAAGTTGGGTGGTACCGCGATTATTCGTCCCAATGACTAGATTTTTTTTATTTAGAGGAGGATATATATGGAAGAAAAATTAAATAAGATTAAAAATGATTTAATTAAAGAATTAGATGGTGTTTCTAAGGAAGCTGATGTATTAAATATAAAATCTAATTATATAGGTAAGAAAAGTGAAATACAACAAATTCTTGCTAGTCTTAAAGATATGAGTGTAGAAGATAAAAGAAAGTATGGTAGTTTAATTAATAATACTAAAAAGGAATTAGAAGAATTAGTTAATAAAAAGTTAGAAGAATTAGTTAATAAAGTTAATATTGATTTTGATGATACTCTTAATTATGATGTTAATGTTGGTTCATTACATCCCGTTACACTTGTTGCTAAGGAAGTAACAGATATTTTAAAGAGAATGGGATTTACTGTGGTAAGTGGACCAGAGATGGAAAGTGAATATTATAATTTTGAAGCACTTAATATTCCTAAAGATCATCCGGCGAGAGATATGCAAGATACTTATTATTTAGATAATGGAATGCTTCTTAGAACACAAACTAGTGATAATCAAATACATGCGATGGAAAATTATGGGGCTCCTCTTAGAATATGTGCGCCAGGAAGAACATTCAGGAATGAAGATTTAGATGCTAATCACGAGAATACTTTCTTTCAAATTGAAGGTATGGTTATTGATAAGGGAGTTTCTATTCCTAATTTAATGGATGTTATGCAGAGTGTTTTAAGTGAAGTGTTTAAAAGTGATATTAAAGTAAGACTTAGACCAGGATTTTTCCCATTTACAGAGCCTAGCTATGAGATGGATATATCTTGTGTTATATGTGGCGGTAAAGGATGTCCTACATGTAAAAATGCAGGCTGGATTGAGTTAATTGGGTGTGGAATGGTACATCCAAATGTTTTAAGGGCAGGAGGTATTGATCCTGAAGTTTATACTGGATTTGCTTTTGGAATTGGATTAACTAGACTGGCGATGATGAAATATAAAATAAATGATATTAGATATTTAAATAGTGGAGATATTCGTTATTTAAAACAGTTTAATATTTAATAATATATAGGAGGAAATATAATGTTAATATCATGTAATAAACTTAAAAGTTATATTAAAAATAATGAAGATATTGATTGGTTAAATATATGGAATACTTTTACAATTAGAACAGCAGAAGTTGAAAATGTAAAAGTTGTTGGTAATACTTTTGATAATGTTGTAGTGGCGGAAATATTAGAATGTGAGGAACATCCTGATAGTGATCACATGCATGTTTTAAAGGTTGATTGTGGCGAGGCGGCACCTATTCAAGTTGTTTGTGGAGCACCAAATGTTAGAGTTGGTCTTAAAACGGCTTATGTAAAAGTTGGGGGTCATATTGATGGAATGGAAATTAAAGCTCGTCCTTTAAGAGGAATAATTTCTAATGGTATGTGTTGTAGTGGAAGAGAACTTGCAATAAGTGATAATCATGATGGAATTATGGAACTTCCTGGTGATTGGATTAATGGGAAAAGTATTAAAGAATATTTACCAATTGATGATATAATTGTAGAAATTGATAATAAATCTTTAACTAATCGACCAGATTTATGGGGACATTATGGGATAGCTCGAGAAATTTGCGCAATAACGCATCATGAATTAATTCCTTTAGAATTGGCAGAAATAAAGAACGATAAAGAAGATTTAAATATTGTTATTAAAAATAGTGATTTATGTTATAGATATACAGGTTTAAAAATAGAGAATATTAAAAATAATAAAACTCCTTTAGATATGCAAATATTTTTATATTATGTAGGGATGCGTTCTATTTCTTTACTAGTTGATTTAACTAATTATTTAATGTTGGAACTTGGGCAACCTATGCATGCGTTTGATTCAAGAGTAGTAAAAAATATTGAAGTAGGACTTGCTAATGAAGGAGATACTTATACTACTTTAGATGGTGTTCAAAGAAAGCTTACAAATGATATTTTGATGATTAAAAATGGAGATAAATATTTTGGTATTGCTGGTGTTATGGGAGGTTTAGATAGTGAAATACTTTCTGATACAACTGGGATATTTTTAGAAAGTGCAACATTTAATGCTGGTGTTATTAGACGGGGAGCAGTAAAACTTGGTCTTAGAACAGAAGCTAGTAGTCGTTATGAAAAAAGTTTGGATCCTAATATGACGGATATAGCAATTAAAAGATTAGTTTATTTACTTAAAAAAGAAAATCCTTTGATGGAAATAGCATCTAATTTAACCGATATTTATCCTAAAAAATTAGAAGAAGAAGAAATAATTTTAGATAAAGAAACTTTAAAAGTATATATGGGAGTAGATATACCAGATAAAGAGGTTCAAGAAATATTAGAATTATTAGGATTTAAAGTAGAGGTTAAGAGTGATTTATATAAAGTAATTGTACCTACTTATAGATGTACTAAAGATATTAAAATTAAACAGGATTTAATTGAGGAAATTGCTCGTATTTATGGACTTGAAAAGTTTAACCCTAAACCATTAAAGTTAGATTTAGTAAGTTTAGAACATGAAAATATATTTACTCAAGAATATGAAGTTAAGAGTTTACTTGCTAGTAAATTTGATATGCATGAAGTTAATAGTTATATTTGGTATGATACATCTTTATTAAAAGATTTAGGATTAGAGAAAGATAATGTTAAATTACTTGGAAAAGATGTTAATAATATTTTAAGAGATGATATGTCTTTATCTTTAATGAATATTGTTAGAGAGAATTTTAAAAATTATAATAGTTTTGATATATTTGAAATTGGTACTATTATTTTAAATAATGAAAATAAAAGAGTTTTAAGTATTATTTTAGCTGGGGAAGATAAAAATTTGGAGTTATTATATAATAAAGCTAAAATGGTTGTTAAATATTTGTTTAAAACTTATAAAAATAAAGAGATTAGTTTTAAAGATAATATTAATGAGAAGAAGTATTATGATAGTAGTTTAGGTAAGTTAATATATGTAGATGATAAGAAAATTGGAGAGCTTAATGTTTTAAATAAAAATTTAGTTAGTAAGCTTAGTAAAAAGAAAATGGTTGTAACTTTAGATATTGATTTTGATTTATTTGTTAAATTAAAGAAAGAGCAAATTATATCTAAAGAGATAAGTAAATATCCAACTGTAAGTTTAGATTATACAATTAAATTAGATAATATGAAATATCAGGTTTTAGAGGAAATTTTAGAAAAATTTAGAAGTAATTTAATTAATGATTATGAACTTGTTGGGGTATATCAAAATAAATATACAATTAGATATGTGCTTGGAAGTAAGAATAAAACATTGGAACAAAAAGATATTCAAACATTTAAAGAAAGGTTTATGGAACATATTAAAAGTAATGGATTAGTTATTGAAGAGTAGGATTTTTAAAATTTCTTGACAAATTCTTTAAAATATGGTAGGATAGGTGCTATCTTTTAAAGAAAGGGGATTTTTATGGAAAATATTGTTTTAACAAAGTATTTTAACAAAATTAAGAAATACGTTAAAGAAAATATTGATGTTGCACTATTAACAAGATATTCAGAAAATACTTATGATAAAATTAATAAGGAAAGAGAAAATTTAACTTTATATCGTGATATGGTTCTTAATCCAGAATTAAAAGAGAATATTGTTAATATGATAACTGATTATGCTTTAAAATTTAATATTCCAAGTATTAAATTAAATCTTCCTGTTGATCTTAGAGATGAGTATTTTATGAATAGTGTCAAAGAATTTTTAAATGTACATCAATTAATATTACTTGCTAAAAAATTTAATCAAGACATTAGAAACGAACAAATTGGTTTAGCTCGTTAATTTAGGAAATTAATCATTTAGTATTGTCTAAATGATTTTTTTTTGATACAATTGTTACAGAATAGGGTGAATGTTATGGAAGAGAACATTGATACTAGTAGAACAGCTAAAATTAATAATATATTAGCTGCGTTAATAATAACTATTTCTTTTATTGTTATTGGAATAAGTGGTTCTTATGCTTATTTTTTAAATGAAGTTGTAGATGAAAATAAAGGTGATAGTAAAAATGTTACGGTTTCTAGTGGTGAGCTAAAAATGACTTTTGCTACTGAACAAGAAAAATATATAAAAGTTACAGATGCTATGTTAATAAATGATGATGAACTTTTAACTGAGGGTGAAGATAATTATACTGAATTTACAATTTCGCTTCCTGGGGATGCTAAAGTAGATAGTGCTTTTTATGAAATATTTTTAACTGATATTGAAATGACAGATAATTTTAAAAATGATCGTGTTAAGTGGGCTTTATATAAGGTAACTGATGGTGATTCAATTAAGGAAACTAAACAAAAAGAAGGTAATTTTAAAAGTGTTAATTTAAGTGAAACAAATGGAACAACCATATCTGATGGTAAGAAAGCAACAAATAGTCTAACTATAGAAGGTCCTTTGCCTGACAATGGAATAACTATATCTAAAGGTGCTACGGATAAATATAGATTGTATATATGGCTAAGTAATGATCCTAATAATAATCAATCAGGACTTCTTAATGGAAAGTTGAGTGCTAAGGTTGGTTTTAGAGCAATTACTAAGGCTGCAACATCATAATTAATGACTTAGAGAAATCTAAGTTTTTCTTTTTCCTTTATTTGGTGTTTAAATAATTGTCGAATTATGGTATAATTGTGTTGATATGCTAGTAAAGGAGAATAATGAATGAAGTTTATTCGCATTAAGAATTGTTATAAAGTATATAGGAATGGTGTTGCGGCTGTTGCAGATTTAACCTTAGATATTGATAAAGGTGAGTTTGTGTTTGTTATTGGAGCCAGTGGAAGTGGTAAGTCAACATTAATTAAAATGTTATATAGAGAAGAAAAACCAACTAAAGGGGTTGTGGAAATTGGCGGAATAAACGTTGGTAAATTAAGGAATAGAACGGTATATAAATTAAGAAGAAAATTAGGGATTGTTTTTCAAGACTTTAAATTATTACCTAAACTTACTGTTTATGAGAATGTAGCTTTTGCTTTAGAGTGTATGGGAATGAAGGGAAAAGATATTCGTCCAAAAGTTATTAAAGCCTTAGAACATGTTGGATTAAAAGATAAGACAAGAAGCTTTCCTAATGAACTTTCGGGGGGAGAGCAACAAAGAGTTTGTATTGCAAGAGCAATAGTTAATGATCCTAAACTTTTAATATGTGATGAACCAACAGGAAATTTAGATCCTAAAACTTCAAAAGAAATTATGAAAGTATTAGAAGACATTAATAAGAATTTGGGAACAACTATTATTATGGCTACTCATGATAAAGAAATTGTTAATAGTATGAAAAAAAGGGTTATTGTGCTTGATAATGGTGTTTTAGCAGAAGATCATCCTATAGGTACATATAAAGCAAAGGAAAGTTAGGAAGGAGTAAAAAAGTTGAAACCATTTAGAATTATTATTAGAAGTATTAGAGATTCTTTTAAAAGTGTTTTACGTAATTTTAGTTTAAGTATGGCTAGTATTATATGTACCACGATTACTCTTATACTGGTTGCTTTATCAATTATTGTTACAGTTAATGTTAATCATGTTACTAAAACTATGGAGGAAGAATTAACGGTGGTAGTATATGCAAATAAAGAAGCAACAGATGAAGAAATAAATAATATTGAAAATAAAATTAAGAAAATAGATGGAATTAAAGATGTTGTTTATAAAAGTAAAGAAGAATGGCGTTTAGAAATGAAAGGTTATTCGGAAACTTTAGAAGTGACACTTGATTATTTGGAAAATAATCCATTGTTAGATTCTTTTATTGTTACAGTTAAAGATGTTAAGGATTTAGCTCCAACAGCGAGGGAGATTAGAACAATTGCGGGGGTACAAAGTGCTAATTATGGAGAAGGAATGGTTGAAGGAATTATATCAGTATTTAAAGTTATTAAAAATGTTACTTTAGCTATTGTGGTGGCTTTAGTAGTTGTAACAGCATTTTTAATTAGTAATACAATTAAACTTACTATTTTTTCAAGAAGAAGTGAAATAGAGATAATGAGGCTTGTAGGAAGTAGTAATACATCAATTAAATTGCCATTTATTATTGAAGGATTTTTACTTGGAATTGTAGGTTCATTGATTCCAATTATTGTTGTAGTTTATGGTTATATTATTGCTTATGAAAAGTTAGGTGGTACGGTTTCTTTAGGTATTATAGAACTTGTTAAGCCAATGCCATTTATATTGTATACTTCACTTGTTTTAGTGATTATTGGGTCGGTTGTAGGTATGTTTGGATCGGCTAGAGCAGTTAGAAAGTATTTGAAGATATGATGAAGAAAAGTGTTAAAATATTTGTGCTAGTAACTTTGCTATTTAGTTTTAAAATTAGTAATGTACTTGCAAAAGATCCAGAAACTTTGGGGGATCTAAGAAAAATATATAATGATTTATTATATGAAAAGCAACAAAATGATAATAAGAGTGCTCAGGCTAAAAAAGAAGCGGAAGAAAAAAGAGCTTTAATTCAACAAGCAGAAAAAGATTTGGCTTTGGCGGAAATGGAACAGCATGAAGCAGAAAATGCGATAGATGAGTCTAATGCAAGGATAGAGTCTTTAAAAAAAGAAAGTGAAAAAGTTTTGCAATATATGCAACAAGTACAAGGACAAAATGCTTATGTAGAATATGTTTCTGGAGCGTCTAGTATGACTGATTTAATAACAAGAATTGAAGCAGTAAAACAAGTTAGTGATTATATTCAGGGAACGGTGGATAGTTTAGAAGCAGAAATAAAGAAAAATGAACAATTAGTTAAAGAGTTAGAGGAAAAGCAAAAAAAATTAGATGCTCAGATAATAAGTTATGAAGATACTATTAAAAGATTAGTGGCTAATGCTGAAGAGTATGATAAGTTTGCAAATACTGTTGAAGAAAAATTGGAGGCTGCTAAGAAAAATTTGGATTCTAATGTTAAGACTTGTAAAGAGAATTTGGGTAAAACAGATGATTCAGTTAAATTAGTTGATTGTTCTAAGATTCCGGTTAATGGTGGTTGGTTAAAGCCTTTAAAGTATGGAGTAACTACTAGTACGATTGGATATAGATGGGGTAGTTATCATAATGCGATTGATATTGGTGGAAATGCTGAAGGAACACCTATATATGCTGCGGCTGCTGGGCAAGTTGCAAGTATTTTAAATAAAACCAGTTGTGGTGGAAATCGTGTTTATATTTATGTAATTGTAGATGGAGTTAAATATACAACTTTTTATTATCATTTGCTTAAAATAAATGTTAAAGTAGGAGATATAGTTGATCAAAATACAGTGATCGGAACTGTTGGGGGAGGAAGAAGTACTTCATCAGCATATGGAGGATATGATACTTGTACAACGGGAGCTCATTTACATTTTGGAGTTGCTAAAGGTTGGTATCCATATCATGTAGGAAGTGGGTATGTTATTACACCTCCAGGTTTTCCTAATAGAGAAGGTTATAGATTTACTTCAAGAACAGATTTTTATAAATCATAAAACATTCTTTTAAAGAATGTTTTTCTATGGCTAATTTGGAGTTAATTCTAGATTCGCCAGATTTTGACTTATTTGGAGTTAATTCCAGATTTGACAAATTTATTTTTATAATGTATAATGATATTGGTGATTAACTATGAATTATAGAAGAAATATCGAGCAAGTTTTTAGAGAATATAATAAAAGTTTTAAAGCAGTATTAGTAACGGGACCTAGGCAAGTTGGAAAAACAACTTTTTTGCTTGCTATGAAAGAAAAGAATAGAAAATATGTTACTTTAGATGATCGTAATATTAGAAATATGGCAATTAATAATCCGGAAGAATTTTTTAATATTTATAATCCACCAATAATAATTGATGAAATTCAATATGCACCAGCGTTAATGAGTTATATTAAAATAATTTGTGATAATACAAATGAAAAAGGACTTTTTTGGTTAACTGGTTCGCAAAAAATTGAGTTAATGAAGGGTGTTAGTGAAACTTTAGCAGGAAGAATGGGCGTACTAGAAATGAATTCTTTTTCTTATAGAGAGTTAACTAAATCAAAATATTTACCGGTTACTTTAGATGATCTTACTCCTAAGGAAATTATATCGAAACAGGTGGTTTTAAAAAATATATTAGATGGGGGAATGCCCGGTTTTGTGCTAACAGATATTAAAAGAGAATATTATTTTAAAAGTTATATTAATTTATATTTAGAAAGAGATATTAGAGAATTAAAACAAATTGAAGATTTAAATGCTTTTTATACTTTTTTAGTTTCGATAGCTTCTAGAGTTGGACAATTAATAAATTACAGTAAAGTGGCTAATGATTGTGGAAAAGATATAAAAACAGTAAAGTCTTGGATAAGTGTTTTAGAAGCAACAGGAATAATAAGACTTATTTATCCTTTAAGAAAGGAAGAACTAAAGAGATTAACTAGTACACCTAAACTTATTTTTATGGATAGTGGATTATGTACCTATTTAATTGGGTTAAACTCAATTAAAAGTGTAGAAAACTATACTAATTTTGGATTTTTGTTTGAAAATTATGTTATATCAGAGTTAATTAAAATAAGTGATAATTATGGATTAAATAACAGTTTTAGTTTTTATAGAGATAAAGATGGTTATGAAATAGATTTAGTTATAAAGGATTTTGATAATTTTTATCATCCATATGAAATTAAATATAGAAATAATGCCGATATTAGTATGATTAATTCTTTTAATAAATTAGAATCATTAAATATGGTTTCTACAGGTGGTGTTATTTGTAATGCTTTAGAGTTAAAGCATATTACAGCTAAAAATGAGATTATACCTATTGGCAGTATGATAAGTTAGTATTCTTTTATAGAATATTTTTCTTTGGCTAATTTGGAGTTTATTCCAGATTTGCCGGATTTTGACTTATTTGGAGTTAATTCCAAATTTGACATGAATGATTTAAAATATTTTTCTGTACAAATTAATAAAAATAATATATAATTGATTTAATAAAGGTGAATAGATGATTAGATATAAAAAAGTAAAAAAGAAGGATTTACCAATGTTAATAGAATATAAGTTATTAACAATTATTCCTTATGTAAATGATAAAGAAGAAAAATTGAAAGTAATAGATTATGTTAATAATTATATGAAAGATAAATACATAAATAGTTATTTTATTGTATATAATTTTAAAGTTATTGGGGCTTTTTTAATAGATAATGAAGAGTTAGATATGTTATATATAATTCCTAAGTATCAGAATAGAGGAATTGGAAAAATGATATTAAATAAAGAAAGAGGGATTAAAAAAATAAAAGTAAGAAGTAATAATAAGCTTGGGTTAAGTTTTTATATAAATAATGGTTTTAAAGAGATTAAAAGAAAGGGAGATATTTTATATTTAGAAAGGGTGGAAGTATGACAATTAATGAGTTTTTGAAGAAATTTGCACAGGATATTAAAGATAATGATAAAGAGTATAAAGCTGATGATTTTTATTATATTTTAAAGTATTTAGGAATAAAAAAGAATGATACTTTGGCTTTAGAAATAGAAAGTTTTTATCAAGATTTTTTAAATAATTTGGGAAATTCTTTAGTTAAGTATGAAACAAGAAAAGTGGGAGAAAAAGAAAATGTAACTAATTATATTGGTTTTTATGTTGATAAAAAAGCTAGTTATGAGAATGCGATTAAAGTTTATTTTCCAGTTAAATATGAATATATGATTAGTGCTTTAAAAACATTATTTTTATATTTGATTAGAAATAGTATAAAAGCACAAGTTAAGTTTCAAGTTAAAGCAACAAATGAAAATATTGTGATTAGATTTTATGATTCTAAAGACGTAGAACCATTTATTACTTATGCGAATAGTAATTTTATATTAGAAGATTTACTAGAATCTCTTAATCCTTTTATTGCTAGTATTTATGGAATTGGAGTCGTAAAAGATGATAATACTATTAATACTTATAATGGAACTCTTAGTTTAATGTTAGAAGAATATTTTAGATTACTTAAAATGGAAGATAATTTAAATAAGGCTAGTGATTTAGATTTTTTAGATTATTTAATAAAAAGAATTAATATAGAAGAAAATGAAGGATTAAAGTTTGATATTAAAGCGATTGAAGAAAATGTTAGAGCAATACTTAATCATGCGGAAAAAGACTTGATATAAAGTTAAATATGAGATAAAATAATATGGCATGGAGAAATATATGAATAAAGTATTAGCTTATCTAAAAGAATTATTAACTAATCAAGATACAATTATTGTGGCAGTCTCAGGTGGACCAGATTCAATGTGTCTGGTAGATTTATTAATGTCCTTAAAAGATGAACTTGAACTTAATATAGTTATTGCTCATGTTAATCATAAATTAAGGCAAGAAAGTGAAGAAGAAAGTGCTTTTGTTAAAGAGTATGCTTTAAATCATGGGTTAATATTTGAATATATGGAAATAAAAGAATATGATCATGATAATTTAGAAAATGCTGCAAGAAAAAAAAGATATGAGTTTTTTACTAAATTAGTAAATAAATACCATGCAAAATATTTAATGACGGCTCATCATAGTGATGATCTAATTGAAACTATTTTAATGCGTTTAGTTAGAGGAAGCAGCATAAAAGGATATGCAGGATTTAAAAAGGAAACTTTAATGGAAAATTATAAAATAATTAGGCCATTAATATTGGTATCTAAGGATGATATTTTAAAGTATATGGATAATAAGAAGTTAAAATATTATATTGATAAAAGTAATTATTCTTTAGAATATACAAGAAATAGATATCGACATGTTATACTTCCTTTTTTAAAGAAAGAGCAAAAAAATGTGGGAGAAAAGTTTTTAAAGTTTAGTCGTGAACTTGAAAGTGTGAGTTTATTTTTAGATAATTATATTAAAAAAGTAGAAGATAATATTAAGAGTGATGAGGGAATAAATATTATTAAACTTTTAGAGTTAGATCCCTTTATAATAAGAAAAGTTATTGAGTATGAACTTAGTTTGATATATATTAATGATTTATTTTTAGTTAGTGATAAAAATGTTAAAGATATTCTTAAATTAATTAAAAGTAACAAGAATGGTTATGTAATACTTCCTAATAATTATTTAGCAATTAAAGACTATAATAATTTTAGAATAGAACATAATAATAAAGAAATTCATTATTGTTATAAATTAGATAAAGAAGTAGTTGTTCCTGGTGGAATAATAAAAAAAATAGATAGTAGTGATAGTACTAGTAATTATGTAATAAGATTAAATAGTACTGATATTAAGCTTCCAATTATGGTTAGATCTAGAGAAATAGGAGATAAAATGGAAGTTAAAAATATGAAAGGAAGCAAAAAAGTTAAAGATATTTTTATTGATGATAAAGTACCTTTAAGGAAAAGACGTAATTTTCCAATAGTTACTGATAGAGAAAATACAATAATTTGGCTTCCAGGAGTAAAAAAATCAAAATTTGATATAGAAAGATACGGAATATATGATATAATACTTGCGTATGAGGAGGAAAAATAATGAATATAAAAGAAATGAAAAAAAATAATACAATGAGAAATTTATTTCCCTATTTAATTTTAATAGTTATTATTGGAATTACATTTTTAATATTAAGTATGGGAGGTACTAAAGTTAATGAACTTACGACTGGTGAGTTATTAAAAGCTTTAAAAGAAGAAAAAGTTACAGAAATAACTGTTACACCTAAGAGTAGTGAGTCTGTTTATTATGTTGAAGGAAAGTTGGAAGATTACAAAAAGAATGAGAGTTTTAAAGCTAAAGTAATTGAAGCTGAGATTGATAGTATTACGACTTATGCCAAAGAAAAAGATATTGAAGAATATAAGACAGAGGCTGATCCAGGTTCAAGTCCAGTTTTATATATTATAGTTAATGTTCTTCCTTTAGTGGTATTTGTGGCAATTGCCTATATTTTATTTTCAAAGCTTGCTAGTACTAATAAAGGGTCTATGGATTTTGGAAAGAGTAGAGCTAAACTTAGTGATGATAAACATCAAGCTAAATTTAGTGATGTAGCGGGTTTAAAAGAAGAAAAAGAAGAAGTAAAAGAATTAATTGATTTCTTGAAAAATCCAAAGAGATTTCAAAAACTTGGAGCTAGAATACCTAAAGGAGTATTATTAGTTGGTCCTCCAGGAACAGGTAAGACTTTGCTTGCAAGAGCGGTTGCTGGGGAAGCAAATGTACCATTTTTCTATATAAGTGGTTCTGATTTTGTTGAATTATTCGTAGGAGTTGGGGCTAGTCGTGTTAGAGAAATGTTTAAAGATGCTAAGAGAAGTGCACCATGTTTGATATTTATTGATGAAATAGATGCAGTAGGTCGTCAAAGAGGTACTGGTCTTGGTGGTGGACATGATGAAAGGGAACAAACTCTAAATCAATTATTAACAGAAATGGATGGATTTGGAGAAAATGAAGGTATAATTATTATGGCGGCCACTAACCGTCCTGATGTATTAGATCCTGCTTTACTACGTCCAGGAAGATTTGATCGTCAAGTAACAGTTAGTCTTCCAGATGCTCAAGAAAGAGAAGCTATATTAAAAGTTCATGCTCGGAATAAAATATTAGCTGATGATGTTAATATTAAAAATTTAAGTTTAAGAACGCCTGGTTTTAGTGGCGCAGATTTAGAGAATTTACTTAATGAAGCTGCATTACTTGCTGTAAGAAGAAATAAGGACGCTATTACAATGGATGAAATTGATGAAGCAACAGACAGAGTTTTAATGGGGCCAGCAAAAGTAAGTAGAAAAATTACGGATAAAGAAAAGAAATTAGTAGCTTTTCATGAATCTGGTCATGCGGTAATTGGTATTAAGTTAGAAGATGCTAATGAAGTTCATAAAATAACTATTATTCCACGGGGTGTTGCGGGTGGATATACAATGATGCTTCCAAGAGAAGAGAAAATTGCAATTATGAGTAAAAAGGAACTTGAAGCTCAAATAACAGGTTTACTTGGAGGACGTGTTAGTGAAGAAATGTTCTTGGATGAAGTTACAACAGGAGCTAGTGATGACTTTAAAAAAGCTACAAATATTGCAAGAGCAATGGTTACAGAATATGGAATGAGTGATTTAGGGCCAGTGCAATATGAACAAAAAAGTGAAGGTGTATTTTTAGGTCGAGATTATGGAAAAACCAAGAATTTTTCCGATAAAGTAGCTCATGAAATAGATGAAGAAGTAAGAAAAATTATTGAAGAATGTTATGAAAAGGCTCGAAAAATATTGAAAGATAATAAAGATTTAGTTAATATTTTAGCGGAAGCTTTAATTGATAAAGAAACATTAACGAAAGAAGAAATTGATTTAATAGTTAAAACAGGTAAATATGAACCACAAACTCCAATAGATGATGAAAAAGATAATAATTAAAAAACTATAAAGTTAGTTTAAAGACTTTATAGTTTTTTGTAATTATGAGTTAAGTTTGTTATCCTGTTTTTCTTGTTCTTTAATATCTTCTAAAGCATATAGACAAGCTTCAATTACAAATTTAGAAAAAGAAACATTGTTTTCATTAGCAACTTTTTCAATTTCTGTACTAATTTTAGCAGGAAATCTTACACATTTGTTTACTGATTCTTTATGTTCTATTTTTAAATTAAATGCCATATTTTACCTCTTTCTATATATATTTTATATTATTATTTTATGTAATAAAATATTAGAAAAAGTTATATTAAATGTATTGCATATTTTTATATGTTATTTATTTAGGAAAACAACAAAATATTATAGAAATATTTAATAAAACATGTTAATATTATGTTATGTTTAGAATAAGGAACTGATTGTTATGAAGAAAAGATTTATTTTTGATGAAAACTATATAAAAAGATATGCAAGGAGAAATAGAACTAGATGGTTAGTGGTAATAATGTGTATTTTAATTTTTATAAGTGTAATTATTGTTGTTTTATTAATAAATCGTAATAATAGAAATAGAGTTAAACCAATTCCTAAAATTCCTGTTTATGAACTTAAAGAAGAAATGGTTTTAGAATCTGGAAGTACTCTTCCAGAAGTAGTTGATTATTTTAAGAAATTAGAAAATATTGATGTTAATGATATTGAAGTTATCTATCCTGAAGAATTTGAGATAAGTTATGATATGAGTTCTTGTTCTGAAAAAGATTTAGAAAAAATTAATGATGGTGATGAGATTGAAGATTATGATTGTGCTGTACCAATTCTTAAAACACCAACTACTTATGGTATAACTATAAAATTATTAGATAAAGAATATACTGTAAATTTAAAAATTGAAGATAAAACAGCACCATTTTTAGAGTTGAAAGATTTAGAAATATTAAAAGATGAAAGATATGATATTGAAGATTTTGTTCAGAGTTGTTATGATGCAACGGATGGATGTAGGTTAAGTTATCCAATTTTAGATTTAGATCAAGATGGTAATATTATTGATTATTCAAGGTTTAAAGATCCGGGAGAATATACAATAAAAATAATTGCTGAAGATGATTATGAAAATAAAACAGCACCGATGGAAACTAAATTAACAATTGTAGAGCCAAAAGCTGAGGTATTTATGGTAATCTTTGATCCTAATGGAGGAAGCCCAGTGGCAAGTGTTAAAGTTGAAGCAGGAAAAACAATTATGGAGCCTGATAATCCGACAAGAAATGGTTATTTATTTACGGGATGGTATTTAAATGATCAATTATTTGATTTTAATGGGGAAATAAATAATGATGTTGTATTAACGGCTAAGTGGCAAAAAATTGAGAGTTCTGGTAATTCGGGATCAGAAGGTAATGGTAGTCAAGTTGTGCCAAAACCACCGGTGGTGCCAGGAGTTGTAAATGTTACAAGTGTGTGGGTAAGTTATCAACAAATATTTTTAGATGTTAATGAAAGTAAAACGGTTACTGCTAAAGTATATCCTGAAAATGCAACTAATAAGACAGTTACTTGGAAGAGCAATAATTCAAGTATTGCTAAAGTAGTTAATGGAGTTATTACAGGTGTTAAAACAGGGACTACAACTATTACAGCGAGTGCGGGAGGAAAAAGTGCTAGCGTTACTGTGGTAGTTAGAGGTAATACAACATCGGCATCATGTAAATATGGGGATACTAATTATAATTCTAGTAAATATATTTTATCTGTTAAGGTAGCGGCAGATAATTGTGCAGTTAATCCAAATACTACTTATAATGAGAATGTTAGTAGAATTGATTATAATAGATTATTTAATCAAGATTTGCCAGCTTTAGGGTATAACGTTGCTAATTTATATAATATATATAGTTCATCTTATGTAAATGTTAAGAATAATGCCGGAACTGGTTTAGTGGGATATCAAATTACAATAACGGTAAATATTAATGGAAGAATATCGACATATATTATTAATCCTGATAATAGCCGAAAATTCTTGCGTAATGATCTTGGCTTAAAGTAAAAAACCTCTTTGTTAAGGGGTTTTTATCTATTTTCTCTAAAACGATCTTTAGGATCTAATATTTTTTTTCGAAGTCTAATATCAGTTGGAGTTATTTCGACATATTCATCATCTTCAATAAATTCTAAAGCTTCTTCAAGAGTGAATTTTTTAGGTTTAGTTAGATTAATTGCTTCATCATTACCACTTGATCGAGTGTTAGTTAAGTTTTTATTTTTACAAGGATTGACATCTAAATCGTTGTCACGATTGTTGATTCCGATGATCATGCCAACGTATACTTCAGTTGCTGGTTCAATAATTAAAGTACCTCGTTCTTGTAAGTTCCATAAAGAATAACCTAATGCTTTGCCATTTTCCATTGATACTAAAACACCATTTTTGCGATGAGCAATTGGTCCAACATAAGGCTTATAAGTATCAAAAGAACGGATCATTACTCCTTCACCTTTAGTGTTAGTAATGAAATTGCTACGATATCCAATAAGTCCTCTAGTAGGAGCACTGAATTCTAAATGAACATAGTTATCTTCAGTGTTATTAATTAATTCTAAAGTTGCTTTTCTTTCTTGTAAATCATTAATTACTGTTCCTGAATATTCAGTGGGAACATTAATAATAACTTTTTCAAATGGTTCTAGTTTTTGACCATCTTTTTCTTCAAATAATACTTCAGGTTTTGAAACGGATAATTCATAGCCTTCTCTTCGCATGTTCTCTAATAAAATTGATAAATGTAGTTCGCCACGGCCACTTACTTTAAAACCATCTACTCCTGATAGTTCTTCAACTTGTAAGCCAACATTAGTTTCAAGTTCTTTTTCAAGACGTTCTTTTAAATGTCTAGTAGTTAAAAATTTACCTGATTTTCCGGCAAAAGGAGAAGTATTTACTAAAAAATTCATAGAAAGAGTAGGTCTTTCAATAATTATTGGAGGTAAAGGATCGATGATACCTTTTTCACAGATAGTATCCCCAATTGAAATATCTGAACAACCGGCGATGGTTACAATGTCTCCAAAGTATGCGATATCTTTTTCAACTTTTTTAATACCATTGTTAACAAATAATTTACTTATTCTAAAAGATTCAATTTGACCATCATTTTTAACTAAAGTAACTGTTTCACCGTTTTTAATTTTACCTTTATTAATTCTTCCAATACCAAGACGACCTATATAATCATCATAATCTAAATTAGATATTTGTAATTGTAAAGGGTCTTTTTCGTTGCCGGCGAAAGGACTTACTTGTTTAATAATAGTTTCTAGAAGAGGGGAGATATCTTTTCCTTCTTCATTTAAATTAGTAGTGCAAGTACCATTTTTGGCAATACCATAAATAATAGGAAAATCTAGTTGTTCATCAGTCGCGTTTAATTCCATAAAAAGATTAAAAGTCATGTCAACTACTTCTTCAGGACGAGCATCTTTTTTATCAATCTTGTTAATAAATAGAATTGGTTTTAAATTTTGTTCTAAAGCTTTATTTAAAACAAATCTTGTTTGAGGCATAGGTCCTTCGGCAGAGTCAACAAGTAATACAACAGTATCGACTGTTTTAATTACTCTTTCAACTTCACTGGAGAAGTCAGCATGACCGGGTGTGTCGACAATGTTTATTTTATAATCTTTATATTTAATAGCACAGTTTTTAGAATAAATGGTAATACCTCTTTCTTTTTCAAGATCATTAGAGTCCATTACTCTTTCAGTTATTTCTTCATGGGCATCAAACACCCCGTTTTGTTCTAATAAAGCATCAACTAGGGTACTTTTTCCGGCATCAACATGGGCTACGACGGCAATATTGATGATTTTTTCCATATAAACTCCTTCTTTCTTTTTTGTTAAAACTAATATAGTTTACCACACTTAGGAAAAATTAACAAGTATAAGTTTTATCTTTCAAGTTTTGGGGTTTCTTTAAAAATAATATTATTAATAACATTAATGGTTGTACTATAATATTCAGGATAATTATAATATCTACTTGTTTTAATAAGATCAATTATTTTTTGTTTTTCGATTTCGTTTTTAGATAGTTCTAGAAAAGTTTTTATAAATAAAGAATTAATAATTAGATTAGTCATTTTAAGGGTATTATTAGTTAATTCTTTATTGGAATAGTCTAGAGATAATGCACATCTATTTACTGGTTCTAGAAGAATATCAAAGGCAGTTTTAGGATAATTTTTTAATGATGGTAATTCTAAATTATCGATTGTATAATTATTTAAATAATAATTTTCGATGTTTTTTAATTCAGGAGTAGATAATAATAAATATTTTTTAATTATTAATTCATTTTTAATATATGGGTTATTAATTATTGGAAGATATTTATTAAGTTCTAAGAAAAAATAAGTTAAAAAAGTAGGAATTTCATACATATTATTATCTTCATATTCGGGATCTAGTTTTACTTCTTCAATTAATCTTGATAAACGTTCATATCTTAGTTTTTCTATTTCTTCTTTTTTGGTACTAAATAAGGCAATATGCCACCCCGTAGAATTAAATAAGCCATCATCTTCTAATAATGAATTATACTTAGAAATACATAAATTTATTTTTAAAAGAGTTAAATCATCTTGGTTAGATATTATATTTTGTAAATCATTTATTTGTTTTTTAAGATAATTATTTAAAATATTAATAGTTATTCCTTCTGTTTCTAGTTTAGCTATGTTTAAATAAGTTTGCATTATTTTAGCATTTAAATCAAAGTAATCTTTAGTTTCTTCATAGGGAAGAGGAATATCTAGGGCATCACAGATACTAGCACTTTCTACTTTAACAAAAATTAAATCATCAATAAAAGATAATTCTATATCATTTGCAAGTTCATCTTCTAAAGTTCCTAAATCATAAAAATTTAGAATATCATTATCTAATATTAAATAATCAGAATATTTATTGATAAATGATTCTAAACAAGTAGAGAAATCAAAATTGTATAGAGTATTTTCAGTTTCATTAATACTTGTTATTAAATTAATAAAAGCTGTTTTTAAATTATTTATATCTATACTTTCTTCATTAGTCATTTCATTATAAAAGTTTATTATTTCATATAATATTATGTCAGTATGTAAAATATCCATATTAATCACCTACATGGGTGTTTATTATAATAAATAAAAAAAGATAATGCAAGTAGTTTTTATTACGAGAATAAAAAACGTCATTATCATATGTTTAGATTTATAATCTGGGAATTAAAATGGTTTCGATAATTTGAAATAAAAATAGGTGGTGAGGTTTTCCTATTTAAGATGTGTTTTTTTAATCCCCTTTTCTATTAAGACTATCATATATTTTTGAAGATGTCAAATTTTAATATTTGAAAAATCAAATAATTTAATCGATATAAATGGTTATTATAAGGGAAATAACTTGGTATTATTAAATCTATATGTTATTATTATAAACAGAGAGTGAGTGATTATTTAGTGACAAGTACAATTAACATTAATGCAGATAAAAAAATAAAAGATGAGGCAATACCTTTTGAGGTAGTAAATGAAGTACCTAGCAAAGAACTATTAGAAGCATTATCAGAAGTAGATGAAATGGTTAATAATCCTAAAAAATATCCAAGATATAATAATTGGAGAGCCTTAGAGAAAGCATTATTATCCGATGATTAAATATTAAAATTATTTGCATCACTTGCTTAAAAAGTTTGTGGTGCTATTTATTTACTTTTTATTTTTCAGGTTATATAATATTTATGGAGGTTAAAGTATGAATGAAGAAATAATTAAAAATATATCATTAGAATTAAATATAAAAGAATATCAAGTAATAAATACACTTAAATTACTTGAAGAGGGGGCAACTATTCCATTTATTGCAAGATATAGAAAAGAAGCGACTGGGTCTTTAGATGAAAATCAAATTAGTAGAATAAATGAGGTATATACATATGAACTTAATTTACTTAAAAGAAAAGAAGATGTTATAAGATTAATAGATGAAAAAGGGTTACTTACAGATGAATTAAAAAATAATATTATGAAATCACAAAAATTAGTGGAAGTTGAAGATTTGTATAGACCATTTAAAGAAAAAAAGAAAACTAAAGCAACAGAAGCAATAAAATTGGGGTTAGAGCCTCTTGCTAAAGAAATATTTAAAGAAAATAAAGATATTAGAAATGTAGCGTTAAAATATGTTAGTGATAAAGTTAAAGATGGAGATTATGCATTAGAGCAAGCTTTATATATTGTAGCAGAAAATATTAGTGATAATGCAAGTTTTAGAAAATATATTAGAGATAATACTTTTAAGTTTGGAGTTCTTAAAAGTGTAAAGAAAAAAAATAAAGAAGATATTAATAAAGTATATGAAATGTATTATGATTATAAAGAACAGATTAAGTATATTAAATCGCATAGAATATTAGCTATTAATAGGGGAGAAAAAGAAGATATATTAAATGTTAGTATAGAAAATAATAGAGAATATATAGAAAATTATTTAAAAAATAAATTAATACATAAACATAATCAAGAAACAGAAGAATTATTAATTAAAGCAATAGATGATGCTTTAAAAAGATTAATTATGCCTAGTATAGAAAGAGAAGTTAGGGCAGAATTAAAAATAAAAGCAGAAGATAAAGCAATAGAAAACTTTAGTGAAAATTTAAAAAATATATTATTACAGCCACCTATTAAGGGAAAAACAGTGTTAGGTTTTGATCCAGCATTTAGAACAGGCTGTAAACTCGCCATAATAAGCCCTACATTAAACGTTTTGCATATAGATGTTATATACCCTCACGAACCTAAAAGCAAGCTAGAAAAGGCTAAAAATAAGGTTTTAGAGCTAATAGATAAATATAAGATAGATATTATTGCAATTGGGAATGGAACAGCATCAAGAGAAAGTGAGAGTTTTATTGCAAATACGATTAAAGAGGCAAAAAGAAAAGTAGAGTATATAATGGTTAATGAAGCAGGAGCTAGTGTCTATTCGGCAAGTAAGCTTGCTCAAATAGAATTTCCTAAATTACATGTGGAAGAGCGAAGTGCAGTATCTATTGGAAGAAGACTAATAGATCCTTTAAGTGAGCTTGTAAAAATTGAACCAAAAAGTATAGGAGTAGGTATGTATCAACATGATGTTACACCGAAAAAGTTAGATCAGGAACTTTCTTTTGTGGTAGAGACTTGTGTTAACAGTGTGGGTGTAAATGTTAATACAGCATCAAGAGAATTACTTAATTATGTTTCAGGTTTAAATAAAAAAATGATAGATAAATTACTTGAGTATAAAGAAAAAGTAGGTAAAATACTTTCAAGAAAGGAACTTGCTAAAGTATTTAGTCCTAAAGTATATGAACAATCTATTGGCTTTTTAAGAATACCGGATGCTATAAATAGTTTAGATAAAACAAGTATACATCCAGAAAGTTATGGAGTAGCTTTAAATATACTTGATATTTACAATTTAAGTTTAGATGATTTAGGTAAAGATAAAGTAAAAGATATATTTAAAAATGTAAATATAGAAGAATTAGCAAGTAAAGTTAATAGTGATAAGTATACAGTAGAAGATATTATTAAGTCTTTTATAGCACCATATAGAGATCCTCGAGATACTTTAAAAGCTCCTATACTTAAAAGTGATATATTAACTCTTGATGATTTAAAAGTTGGGATGGAACTAGAAGGAACAGTTAGAAATGTAATAGATTTTGGAGCATTTATTGATATTGGACTACATGATGATGCTTTAGTACATATATCAGAGATTAGCGATGAGTATATTAAACATCCAAGTGAGGTTTTGAGTGTAGGGGATATTGTTAAATGCTATGTACTGGATATTAATAAAGACAAAAATAGAGTTTCTTTAACACTTAAAAATTCTAAAATATGATAAAAAGCTATGCAGCAAAGCAAAGCTTTTTTAAGTTTTTAATTTTATTGTGTTAATTTTGTGAAAATATTTATTGGGGTTTGATACTAGATAAATAGGGGGATTGCAAGATTTTTATATTTTTTTACTTAGTAAAATGTGTAAAAAATTTAAAAAAAGACTTGCAATAATAAAAATAATTTGATATGATTTTTTATAGTAAAGGAGGAAAAGAAAAAAGATGGAAAGGAAAAATACAGTTTTATTAACGGTGATTGCTGTTGCGACGCTACTTGTAGCGGTCGTTGGGGCTACTTTTGCTTATTTTACCGCGACTAATGAAGCAACAAATAATGCTAGTAATATAACAGATGTAACAACGGCTACAGTTAAAGGTGTAAAACTAGATGCGACGACTGCTTTAGCAAAAAAAGGAAATCTAGATTATCCAGGAGGTGTCATGATTACCGGGACAACAGTAACGTTGTCAAAACAAGATGGTGAAACAGATGATAATGACTATGAAGCAACATTTGATTTAGGATTAAAAGCAACTAATAAAACAGATCAAACTCTTAAATGGTATCTTATTGGAGCTCCTGGAACAAATGAAATTAGTTCATTAACTTCATTAAAAGCTTGTGAATTACAATCTGAAAAAGGTGAGACTAATGAAACAAAATACTATTATAATGGATGTTCAGTGACAGAAGCACTTGGTAAACTAAGTGATGCTTATTTAATAGGTTTTGGGGATATAAATGCTAATGTTGAAAATTCGCCTTTGTCAAGTAAAACTAAAGAGGATATGGATAGTGACACTAATCTTAGTGATGTATTTGCGAATGAAGAGCAAAAAGTTCTTGATCTTAAATCTCAAAAATTATATACAAAAGAGAGTCAAGATCAAAAACAATTTACTAAATATACATATTATCTAATAGTTGAATTTACTGATACACAGATTGATCAAAATGGTATTTCGGGTGCTAATTTTGGAAAAGAAATATCAGTAACATTCGATGATATATCTAATATAATATCAAAAGTAGTTACAGAATAGCCCAACCCAAAGACTATCTATTAAAAGTAGGTAGTTTTTTAAATGGGAGAAGCAAGAAAGAAAGATATAAAATTAAAGCTTAATTAATAATAAAGAAGGAATAAAAGAAACAAGAGAAGCAAGAAAGGAAAAAAGAAAAAGAGAAACAAGAGATAAAAAAAGAGAAGATAAAAATCCTTTTTTTAAAATAGAAGTTGACAAACAATAATTTTTAAGTATACTAAAGAAATAAAATTTAGCAAAAAAAATAAGTTCTTTTCTTTTGCTAAATTTTATTTCTATTTCTAAATCTGTTTTTCTAAGTTTATTATTTTAAAATCTTTTTTTAAATCTAGTTTTTGGTTTTCTAGTTTTTAAAATTTTAATTCTTGCCTTTTTAAGTTTTTTAAAATTCCTTAAGTTTATCTGTTTTTAAATTAAGTTTAGTTATCTTAACTTTAAATTTTTAAGGCGGTTTTGAATTTTTTTAAATTTTTAAGTTTTTTAATTTTGGTTTTAAACTCTTAATCTTTATCCTTCAAATAACTTAAGCCTTGATATATATTATAAGGATTTACTTTTAAATTTGTTTTTTAATTTCTAAATCTGGTCTTCTGCTTTTATTTTTAATTTTTTATTCTTTTCTTCTTTTTCCCATTTAAAAAACTACCTAGCTTTTTTTCTAGATAGTTCTTTGTCTTTTGGGATTAGTCTGTAATAACAGATGTTTGTACATTTGTTAATTCAACCGAACTAGTTATTGTTTTATTCATATCTGAACTTTGATCTTTATCCTCAGTTTGAACAGTTGGATACTCTACAACTAAATAGTAATAATTGTGTTTAGGATTATCTTTGTCTAATCCTGTCGCCTTTTTATTAGAAGCAGTATATTCTGCTTTGCTTCCGCATGATACTCTATCTTTTTCAACACCCTCACTTACATTACAACTATCGTCTTGTTTATTTAAAATTCCACTAGCGATTAATTTATCTTCGCTTAAATCTTCAGCGTCATTACAATTTTGAGTATAATGAATTTCGTTGCCTTCTACTTTAGCGGCTACTTTTTCACATGTAATAACATTTGCTTCAATTTTACTATCCAGTTCATACAATCTCCATTTAATTGGGAAGTCAAATTCAGTGCCAACATTAACTGTTACTTTAACATCATAACTAACATCATACTTTGTATTAGAAGTTTCACCAGTAACTGTGGCAGTATATCCAGCCATTGCATAATTCATAGTACCAGGCCAAACTGGATTTTCGCTTGTAGCATTTTCTTGTGCAAAACTGACGCTAGCTAAATCAGTCTCTTTTGCAGTTTCAACAGAAGAAGTCCCTGTTCCTCTTCCACTAGATTCATTAGTCGCGGTGAAATAAGCAAAAGTAGCCCCAACGACCGCTACAAGTAGCGTCGCAACAGCATCACCGTTTATGAAACTCTCTTTTTCCTTTCCTTC
>CANPYU010000003.1 GCA_947588665.1 uncultured Bacilli bacterium
CTTACAATTAAAGCAAGCATTGGAAACTCCATCTTATCATCAATATTATTCGCATATATATGTCCAATTAAATGATTAACCCCAATTAAAGGCTTATTATAAATCAAAGCTAAAGTCTTAGCACATTCTATTCCCACGATTAAACTTCCCGTAAGACCTGGCTTACACGTAACTGCAATCGCATCCATATCTTCTATTTTCATATTAGCTTTCTTTAAAGTTTCATCTAGTACTAAAGTTATTGCTTCTGTATGCATTCTACTAGCTATTTCTGGTACTACTCCTCCATATAAAGCATGCGTATCCATCTGAGTTGCAATCGTAAGACTAATAACATCTTTCCCATTTTTAACTATTGCCATACTAGTCTCATCACAAGATGATTCTATTGCTAAAATATAAACATCCTTCATTTATTCACTCTTTCTTGCCATTAAATAAGCATCATCATCTTTATAATATTTATCTCTTCTATGAATTATTTCAAACCCAAAATTCTGATACAATCTTATCGCTGGAATATTATGAGTTTTAACTTCTAAAGTAACTAATTTTAAATTTTCTCCCATATCACTAATTAAATAAGATATTAAATTACTTGCAATCATTTTTTTTCGATATTCTGGATCAACCACTAAACTTAAAATATCGCATGTTTCATATAAACAAGTAGCACTAATAAATCCCACTACTTTATCATCTTTTTCATAAACAATAACTTTTGAAAAACCATCTTCTAACATTTCTTTAATATTATTAACTTGTGAAAAATTATCATTTAAAAGACTACCTAACTCATTTATCCTTGGTATATCATATATATTTGCTTGTCTAATCATGTTCTACCTCTATTCTCTTAATATATAAAGGCTTTAATAAATGAGGATTAATACTCTCTTTATTCTCTAAAAACAATGATACTCTCTCTATATCTACTTGTTCATCAAATATAATTTTATCTTTATAATTTTCTAAATCTTTATTATCTAAATAAAAATAATCTTCCATAAGTTCATGCTTATTATTAAACTTTCCCCCAAAAACCCCATTTCTATCTTTAATACCCAATATTACATCTTTATCATAATTTAAACTTAAAGCTTGTAAATAAGATATTTCTTTTACAGAAACATTTTTAGCATAACCTATACTTTTAGCTATAACAACCCCTATTCTTACCCCCGTAAAAGATCCAGGTCCATTAATAACAATTATTTCTTTTATCTGATCAATATTAACTTTATTATCTAATAATATTTTATTTATTAAGTTAACTGTATTAACTGAATGTTTATTACTATTAATAACCCTTTTATCAATCAATTTATTATCTTTTAATAACGCTACAACTAAATCTATATAATGTGTATCAATATAAAGTGTCATATCCTTCACTCTCCAAAAACAAAAACCCACCTATATAAGTGAGATTTATAATACTGCATCACATAATTCTTCATATTGCATACCATGAGGTTTAAAAACTAATACTCTTGTATTTTCATCAACAATTTTAAATGTAATGTCAAGTCTTTCTCTTGGTAATCTCTCTTCAATAAGCTCAGCCCATTCAATAATACAAATCCCATCTTTATTAAAATAATCTTCTACTCCAAACTCTTTATTATCATCTAATCTATAAACATCCATATGATATAAAGGAGCTTCTCCACTTACATATTCTTTTACAATAGTAAATGTTGGACTAGTAATATTATCTTCTATTCCTAAAGCCTGAGCAAAACCTTTAACAAAAACAGTTTTCCCACTTCCTAAATCTCCATTTAAACATATAATCATACCTGGAAATTTTTCACTTTCTATATTCTGTGCTAATTCTAACGTATCATCCACACTTTTAGATGTATATTTATAATTCATGTCTCTCACCCAAAACCATTATAACAAACAATATAAAAATAGTTCAAGTATATTTCTATAATTTGACATATTTTATTTTATCTTATATTTTTATATTAGAAAATTCTAGCCTTTATTATATTTTTAAAACATATTAAAATATATATGAGGTGTGAAAATGGATTTTGTTGTAAGACAAACTAGGCAAAAAGATCCAGCTAGTTACAAATCTTTATATATTAAAGATTCCCTGTTAAAAGAAGTAGAAAAAATAGCAGACAAATGCAACACCTCTTTTAACAATGTAGTAATTAGTATGATCGAAGCCTGTATCTATGGTAATGGTGAGGGCCAAGAACAAAAAAAGAAAATTAATTCTTAAATTGATTCTAATAGATACACTCCTTGAAAAGTCACACTTTCAAAAAAAATATCTGCATTTCTGTAGATATTTTTAAATAATACAAAATAATTACTTCTAATATAAACTTTTGCTATTTTACTATAACATTTATATAAGCATTAACCCCATCAATAGATACAGTAACTCTTGCACTACCATAACCTACTGCCGTAATAACATTATTTTTTACTGTAACTACCTTATTATTATTAGTTCTAAAAACTGCATCTTCCCTATTTATAGCATTAACAGGTGAAACATTATACTCTAATCTGTAAGACTCCCCTAGTCTTAATTGTATATCACTATCTACAAAAGTTACTTTTTGAACATGTACTTCTGGTTTTTCTACATATACTACAACTGAAATACTTTTTCCCCCTGCAACAGCCGAAATAGTCGTAACACCTGCATTTTTAGCCGTTACCTTACCATTTTGATCTACAGTAGCAACATAAGTATCACTGCTTTTCCATGTAACAGTTTTATTAGTTGCATTAGAAGGACTTACTGTAGCTTTATAAGTATAAGATTGTCCTTCATATAAACTAATACTATTTCTATTTAAAGTTATACTATTTACTGAAATAGTTCCATTAGTGCTTTCACTAGTATTTCCATTAGAACTACTATTTAATAAACTGCCTCTTAAATCTACAGTTGCCACACGATTATAATTACTATCAATAAAATATTCATATATAGTTCTAAAAGATATACCCTTATTTTCTACAATAGCAAACTTAATTTGATATCCAACTAACCCTGTATTAGCTTTATTATATACTCCTGAATATACTGGTTGTCTAAGTTGTAAATTAAGTCCTGTTTTTTGTTTTAAACTAATTAATTCATTATTTAATTTTTTATATTCATTTAATCCCATTTGATTAACTACATTAACATAAGAAGTGTTATAATAATCATCTTTACTTACTGCACAATTACCACTAATTAAATATGCAAGTGGATAACCACTAATATAATCTTTATTTCCATAAGTACATTTATTAACTGTTGTACTACTAGTATTAGGTTTAGTAGTAGTACTTGTATTAGTAGTAGTACTTGTATTTGGCTTAGTAGTATTTGAATTATTAGGTTTTCCACTATCAGCTATATTATTCTCTTCCTCATTTGTGTTATCACTATCATCTGGTTTAATAATAAGATCATCAACATCTGTATCACTATCTACCTTATTATTTTGTACTTTTAATTCATTAACAATATAGTTTATGTCATCTCCACACACTAATTTAACTTTAACTGTATAATCAGTATCACTAATTTTGGTTGCCTCAGCATAACTATCTTCCAAACTACAAGTATCTTCTGAAGCAAACTCCACTAATAACTTTTCTTCATACATTTCTTTTAAAGTAATTCTTTTTTTACCATTTATTGTAACAGGTAATTTAGATTCTGTAAAATACTCTGCCGCTGCATCCTTCATTAAATTTAAACTCGTTTTAAAATCTACATCATGATCTTTATTTTTAACTAAAGAAATAATCCATAAAACAAGAAATAAAATTACTAATAAAATAGCCATTTTAATAACTACTGACTTAAAATTAATATTTAATCTTTTAGTTTTTTCTTCATACATAATATATATCCCCCTTTAACCAATATCTAAATGCTTAACACTTTTCCCTTGGTTTTGCGCACTATCATACCACAAAAGAAAACATTTGTCAAATTTTATTTAAAAACATTTGACTAACATATGTTCGAGTGCTATAATATACTTGCTTTTGTGATAAATAATTAATTTTTTACCACACTATAAACAAAAGGAGTAGTAACTATGGATAAAATAATTATAAAAGGTGCTCGAGAAAATAACTTAAAAAATGTTTCTATTGAACTACCTAAAAATAAATTAATCGTCATGACCGGAGTTTCTGGATCAGGAAAATCTTCACTTGCTTTTGATACTATTTTTGCTGAAGGTCAAAGAAGATATGTTGAATCATTATCTGCTTATGCAAGACAATTTATTGGTATGAATGAAAAACCAGATGTTGATTCTATTGAAGGATTAAGTCCCAGTATTTCTATCGATCAAAAAACAACTAATAAAAACCCTCGTAGTACTGTTGGAACCATCACCGAAATTTATGATTATTTAAGACTTTTATACGCCAGAATTGGTGTTCCTTATTGTCCTATCCACAATATTCCTATAACTCGTCAATCAATTGAAGAAATGACTAATAAAGTCTTAGAACTAGAAGAAAACACCAAAATAGAAATTATGGCTCCCGTTGTTCATGGTGAAAAAGGAGAACATAAAAGTCTTCTTGATGATTTAAGAAAAAATGGCTATTCTCGTGTTCGTGTTAATGGCGAGATGCATACATTAGATGAAGAAATAACTCTTAAAAAAAATATAAAAGACAATATTGATGTCATTGTTGACCGTATTGTTATATCTAAAGAAGAGCGAAGTCGAATATTTGAAGCCATTGAAAATAGTTGTAAATTAGCAAATGGAAAAGTTGTCATAAATGTTATTGGAGGCGAAGAAATTCTAATGAGTGAATCTTACGCCTGTCCTCAATGTAATTTTTCCATTCCTGAATTAGAGCCAAGATTATTTTCTTTTAATGCTCCTTATGGGGCTTGTGATGATTGCAAAGGCTTAGGAACAAGACTAAAAATTGGGGAAGCCCTTCTTATGCCAGATAAAAATAAAAGCATTTTAGAAGGTGGTATTAAAACCATTAGTCCTGATTACAATATTGAAACAGTAGAATTAAATGCTGTATGTGATTTCTATCATATTGATATAACTAAACCTCTAAAAGATTTTACTCGCAAAGAACTTGATATTATTCTTTATGGTTCTAAAGACAAAATTGATTTTAAATATGTTTCTAAAAATGGCAACACTCGCTATGTATCTAACTATTATGAAGGTATCATCAACACTTTAGAAAGAAGACATCTTGAAACTACTTCTTCATGGCGAAGAGAATGGTTAGAAACTTTTATGATCGAATCTCCTTGTCCAACTTGTCACGGTGCTCGTCTAAAAGATTCCGTTTTAGCCGTTAAAATAAATCATAAAAATATTTATGAAATTACTAATTATAGTATTGGTGAGCTAAGAGACTTTATTAATAAATTAAAACTTACTAAAGAAGAGCAAGAAATAAGTGGCTTAATAACTAAAGAAATATTAAACAGATTAGACTTTCTTATTAATGTAGGTCTAAGCTATCTTACTTTATCAAGAAGTGCAAGTACCCTTTCTGGAGGAGAAGCCCAACGTATTAGACTTGCTACTCAAATAGGTTCTAAATTATCAGGAGTATTATATGTTTTAGATGAACCAAGCATTGGTCTTCATCAAAAAGATAATGATCGTTTAATTAATGCTTTAAAAGAAATGCGAGATTTAGGTAATACTTTAATTGTTGTAGAACATGATACAGACACGATGCTTGCAAGTGATTTCTTAGTTGACATTGGGCCTGGAGCCGGAGAATATGGTGGAGAAATTGTTGCCGCCGGTACTCCTGAAGAAGTCATGAAAAATCCCAACTCCCTAACTGGTCGTTATTTAAGTGGTAAAGAAAAAATTGAAGTACCAAAAAAACGTCGTAAAGGAAATGGCAAATTTTTAAAAATAATTAAAGCTAAAGAAAACAATTTAAAAAATATTAATGTCGAAATTCCTTTAAATAAATTTGTCTGTGTAACTGGAGTATCTGGCTCTGGTAAATCAACTCTTATTAATGAAATACTTTATAAAACTCTTGCTGTAGAAATAAATCATTCTAAACAAATACCAGGAGCTTGTAAAGAAATTAAAGGAATAGAAGAATTAGATAAAGTTATTGATATTACTCAAGACGCCATTGGTCGTACTCCAAGAAGTAATCCCGCCACATATGTTGGAGTTTTTGATGACATAAGAGATGTATTCACCAATACTAAAGAAGCAAAAATACGAGGATATGACAAAGGTCGTTTTTCCTTCAATGTTAAAGGAGGAAGATGTGAAGCCTGCTGGGGTGACGGAGTTAAAAAAATTGAAATGCACTTTTTACCAGATGTATATGTCCCTTGTGATGTTTGTGGTGGTAAACGTTATAATAAAGAAACATTAGATATTAAATTTAAAGATAAAAATATTTCTGAAGTTTTAGATATGCGAGTATCAGAAGCCCTAAAATTTTTTGAAAATATTCCAAAAGTATATAATAAACTTAAAATTATGGAAGAAGTTGGCTTATCTTATATTAAACTTGGCCAACCAGCACCAACTCTATCAGGAGGAGAAGCTGGACGAGTTAAACTTGCCAAAGAACTTCAAAAAAAACCAACCGGCAAAAGTATCTTCATTTTAGATGAACCAACAACCGGTCTACATAGTGAAGACATAAAAAAACTATTAAGCATTCTAAATCGTATTGTTGATAATGGTGACACAGTAGTAGTTATTGAACATAATTTAGATGTCATTAAAGTTGCCGATTATATTATTGATCTTGGACCTGACGGAGGATCTTTAGGTGGAGAAGTAATAGCGACCGGAACACCAGAACAAGTAGCCAAAAATCCTAATTCATATACTGGTATATACTTAAAAAAGATATTAAATGAAAAATAATGATATATATTCCCAATATCTAAGAAAAAATAATACTGATAATTTACAACAGTATTTTTTTATCACCAAATAAAATTATTTGAATATACTACACTGAGGATAATATTATCCTCAAGATACTAAAACTTTCTCCTTATAAGTGTAAAGCAAGAAAGGAGAATAAAATGAAAAATAAAAAAATTTTAATTAGTGTTTTAATTTTAAGTATTTTACTCATGTCTATTGGTTATGCATCATTTGCCACTGACTTAAAAATAGAGGGTACTACTAAAATTAACGGTGAATGGGAAATAAAAATAACCGATATTAAAGCAACATCTATATGCAATAATTGTGATGCAGGAGAACCTACTTATGATGATACTCTTGCTAATTTTAATGCTACTTTAATTAAACCAGGTGATTCCATCACCTATGAAATAACAATTGCCAATTTAGGAACTATTGATGCTAAATTAGATGATTTTACAGTAGAAAGTGAAAATGAAGGAAGCCCTGCAATTATTTATACTACTAACCAACCATCAGAAATTCTAAATGCAGGTGACACTACCACCCTTACAATTACTACAACTTATGATAAAAATACAGCACTTATTCCCCCAATAAAATCTAAAAATTTTACTAGTAATATAAAATATATTCAAAATAATGACTAAAATATTTAAAAAACTAAAACTAATATTTAAAAAAAATATCTTTATTATTTTATCACTAATTATTATAATTATATTTTTTATAAATAGCAGTTATGCTCTCTTAGAAAAAGATCATCAAATAATTGGAAATACCACTATAAAAGAAGGGACACAAACGGGAAATATATGTCCCGGATATTTAAGCTTCAAAAAAATAGCTAATTGGAATAGTACTTACACCTATCAAATATTTATCAACAATAGTTCTAATGAAGACTTTGAACAATGGGAGTTAAGTATTTACAATCCCGGATTAATTACATTCCCTAGCTGGTTTGAAGGTGAAAAAACACCAGATGGTTGGATATTAAAAGATAATGGTTCTAATCGTTTTATTAGTAAAAACTCTTCCATATCTACTATTATTACCTTTGATATCTCTGATATTAAAAATATGACTCAAAACGAATACGCTGACTATTTTGTTAATAACTTTGTTTTTTTTACCGGATGTGGTACTTCAACTATTAATGGTCAAGAAATAACTAACAAAAATGCCAAAATTACTTTAGGAATGTATGAAGAAAAACTAAACTATGAACTTAAAAAAAACAATAATTATATTCCCACTAATAATGAAACTGAATATATTTTAACTATTAATAATCCTACATCCAAAAGATATCTTAAAATACGAGGCAACATATATTTAGGTAACAGTGAAATTTTATCTATTGCTCCTTTTACAATTACTAATAAAACTAATACGGATATTACTTTTGAAAGTCTATATGGTTATTTAATAGAACCCAACAGTGAGGAAACAATTTATTTTACAGTTAATGAAGTAGATAATATTACTCCTGAAATAATAATTGTAGGTCTAATTGATGTTTAAAAATCAAAAATTAATATATATTTTAATTATTTATTTAATATTTAATATATTATCTACTAATTATGTCTTCTTTAAAAATTTAATTAATCCTATATTTTGGTTAATAATAATTATATATATAATATTATTTAATAAAAATAATTATATACGATATGAAGAAAAAAAGAACCATTATTATATAATTTTAATAATTATATTTATCTATCTCATAAGTGATTTTTTACTAGGCAATTTAATAAATTTTACTAACTCTCCCTATTCTCATGATTTTCTTGCAATTATCATAAATATTTTTACAATCTTAATTCCCATAATTGGTCTTGAATTATCTCGTAGTCTTTTAATTAAAAGAAATAAAACTAAAATAGTATTTATAACTATATTATTTATCTTATTAGAAATTAATATCATAGTATTTTTAATCTCCTACCCCATAAAGAATATTTTTTTAAATATTTTTGTTCTACTATTATCCCCATAATTGCTAGTAATATTTTATTTACATTTCTAATAATTAATAGTTCTAATCATTTAAATTTAGTATATCGTTTTTTAACTAAACTAATTATATTACTATCCCCTATATTACCTACATCAAATTGGTTTATTTTAGGTACATCTAACTTAATTAAAAACCTAATAATATTTATTGTATTTAAATATCTATTAACAAAAAAGAGCAATCACAACCAACATAACTATTATACACTATTATCATATGCTTTTACACTAATAACTGCTACTCTTTTAGTATCTTTTACTCTTGGTTTATTTAAATATGAACCTCTTGCTATCCATGGAAATAGTATGCATCCTACTTATAACCGGGGTGATATTATAATCATTGAAAAACTAACAGAGCAAGAATTAAATAATCTTTCCCTTAATACCATTATTGTCTATAAACAAAACAATAATTATATTGCCCATCGTATTGTTAAAATAAATAAAACCAATAATAAAATTTCTTATATAACTAAAGGAGATGCTAATAACACAACTGATACTATTGAAGTATTACCCCATAATATTTTAGGCATATATAAATTTCATCTTAAATACTTAGGTTATCCTTCCATTTACTTAAATGATTATCTTAAGACTTAAGAGGTATTATGAAAACAATTAAATATAAAAACATAATTTTATTTATAATTACTACTATTTTAATAATCTTTGGTTTATATTTTATCATATTAAAACCAATATCTAACCCCAAAATCAAAACAACTAATAACATAACTAAATCTGCTACCTATGAAGTTTATTTAAAAGATAATCCTTATTATGACTCTAATCCCCTTAATAGTAATATTTATGCTTCTAATTCTATTGATTATATAAATATTTATTTTAATTATAATAATTCTCTTCAAACTAATTATTCTTACAACATAACTGCAAAAATAAAAGGTAACATAAATAATAATTTAGTTTGGAAAAAACTTTTGTCCTAAAAGAAAAACAATCAACCAACAATAAACTATCAATTAAAGATAATATTACTATAAATTATACTGATTATAATAACTTAGTAAGTTCTTATGAAAATACCTATAATTTAATACTAGATGCTACCCTAAATGTTAGTTTAAATATTAAGTATAATCAAAAAACTGATAATATTACCATTGATATTCCTTTAACTAAAACAACCACTAGTATAATTCCTAATTATGAACCAATAAATAATATACCAACCACTAAAAATATTACTTATATTAACTATATAATTGGAAGTATATGTATCTTTATCTCTTTAATATTAATTTATTTAAAAAACAACAACCAACATAATAAATTCGAAATATACAAACACACCCAAAAAATAATCTTAAAAGAATATAAAGAATTAATTGTAAGTGTTAGTAATGAACCAATTATCAACAATCTAACTTTATTAAATGTATTTAATATTGACGATTTAATAGATGTAGCCGAACAAAATAATTCTCACATCATCTTCTATGAATCAAACAATCAAAGTAATTTTTATGTAATTATAAATAATTATGTTTATCTATACATTTTAAAATAAAATTTTTATCAAGTTTATTGACATTTATCTCAAATATTAATTAAGATAAATGTCCTTTTTATTGTTAAAAATATTTATATAAATTTAAAAAGACCAAACATTAACCAAAATTTAACATATTATCTTAAATATTTAGGACTATCAATTCGTCCTAATAAATAATCCGCACTAATTTTATACCTTTTACATATATCATATAAAAAAGATGTTGAAATAAGAAATCTCCCTCTTTCGTAATCTGCTATGACAGATCGAGAAGTTTTTAAATAGTTTGCCAATTTTTCTTGAGTTATCTTATTTTCTTTTCTAAATTCTTTTAATCGTATCCCAACACTGTTCTGATTAACATCTTTTTTTATTCTTTCATATTGCACTACATCCGTAAAACAGAACATATAATCTAAAGACACATTAAAATAATTAGATAAAGTCATTAAATGTTTAAGGGGAATTGTATTGTAATCATTTTCATATTTATTATATAAAGTATTATCCAACCCTACTTTTTGAGCTAATTCTTTTTGATTTAATCCCAAATCATTTCTCAATGTTCTTAACTTATTATAATACATGTAATCACCAATATCATTTTCTCATTTAATTAAATTTTTCTAAATTATGATTGAAATTATCCGACATTTTTATTGACTTTTGACATTACAGAATGTATAATTTTGATATAAGTTAGAAATTTCTAATATGATTGATAATCACAGAGAGAGGATTGATAATGAAAATAGAAAAGTTAAGTGAAGGAAGAAATAAAAAGATAATATTATCCACATTAATAATAACATTATTAATAGGAGTAATATATATAACAAATAGTAAAGCAAAATATCAGGTAACAGAAAGTGTCCAAATAGTTAATGGTAAAATAAATTACACTTTAGTAGACTTTGAATTAGCTGAAATAAACATAAAAGAATTAAATACTGAAGATTATATAAATACAGAAACTATCCCAGATGGTAATTATGAATTAAATGAACAAAGTTATTGCACAGAAAAATATACAACTAAAAATAATAAATTTGAAGATGTAAAAAATACAAATTTAACAATAAACTTCGATAAAGAAACTAAAACTATAAGCATAAGTCCTTATAGTAAAAAAGGAACAAAATGTTATATATATTTAGATAAAATTTCTTCAGAGAATACTTTAATGGCATTGGGAATAGAAAAGACAGGAGATATAGGAAATAATGGAATAACAGGAACAGCTTGCGATAATGGAACAGACGGTTCAGGCCATAAATCAGATTGTAAGTTAAAAGATACAGGAGTATATGGAGTAATAGGAGAAAATGATGAAACTAGTTATGTATATAGAGGAAGTGTAAATAATAACTGGGTAAAATTTGGACAGACAAATGATAATAAAGACATATGGTGGCGAATTATTCGAATAAATGAAAATGGAACAATAAGATTAATTTATAGTGGTGTAGCGGAAAATGGTTCTAAACCAACAACAAGTGGAACAAAAGATAAAGATGGAATATGGTCAAGCGGAAATAATGGATCAGATGCTCTAATAAGTAATACAAAATATAATAAAGATTTTAAAGATAATAAGTATGTAGGATTTATGTATGGTGGAACAAACGAAGATGAGTCTTCAAATAGTTATGAAAATGCACATTCAAACGAATATAATAGTCTAATAAAAATAGAATTAGAGACATGGTATAATACAAAAACAAAATTGAAAGATGTAGCAAATAAGATAGATGGAAGTACAGGCTTTTGTAATGATAGAGAAATAGGTAGTGGAGTATCTGGTTATGGAAGTTTAGGTTTTGGAAATAATGCAACAGTATATGCACCATTGGCAAGATTGTATCAAGGGAATAGCTATCTAAATTCCCAAAACCCAACATTAAAGTGTAAAAATAAAACAAGAGATTTGTTCACAATGGGTGGTTCAGAAAAAGGTAAAGGAAATGGAAAACTAACTGTACCAGTAGGTTTAATAACAATGGATGAAGTAATATATGCCGGAGGGTTTGGCGATTCCACTAATTGGGGCTATTGGTTATGGATAAACAACAATTATTGGACGATGTCTCCATATTACTATTATTACTACAGCGATTTGAGTCAGTCTGCTTACGTGTTTCTTGTGACTTCGAATGGTTATGTTGGTGGACAAACACACTCGTCTGGAGCGGGCGTACGTCCAGTAATAAACCTGAAAGCAGATGTAACACTTACAGCCCCAGGAACAGACCCAAAAGGTTCTATAAACAATCCTTATATTGTTAGTTAATCATAAAATTATTAGGAGGAAATAAATGAAAAAAGTAATAATTATATCTTCACTTATAATACTTACCTACTGTGTATTATCCACAATAAAACCTAAACAAAATTTAGAACCTAAAAATACAACAGAGCAACAAATAGAAACAGAAAATATGATGGCTATTTATTTAAAAGGAAATGATAATACATATCATCAAATAAATGCTATGCCAATAGGTGATTATACATTAAATGAAACAAAAACATACTGCACAGAACCAGATAATCCAGATAATAAACTAAATGATAGAGTATCATATAATAGTGGAACTAAAACTCTAAGTATATCAACACTGAATAAAAAAAATACAAAATGCTATTTATATTTTGATAAAATGCCAACATCAGGAGAAGTTTTAGCAAAATTAGAAAAAGAATTATCTCAAAATGATTGCCCAACTGAAGTAAGTGGAGTAACTAGTATAGCAGGCCCAGAAACATCTCAAAAATTAATATGTAAAGCAACAGATGATTTTGGAGATTCATATTATTTTAGAGGGACAACCGATGATAACTGGGTAAAATTTGGTAAAATAGCAGGTACAAATGAAGATATATGGTGGCGAATAATCAGAATAAACGGTAATGGAACAATAAGATTAATATATGCAGGATTAACAGATGCAGGTGCAACCCAAGCACCATCTACTACAGGAACTGGTACTCAAATTACAACAACATATACTAGTAATACTACAATTAAACAATATAATAAAACACAGAATGATAATAAGTATGTAGGATTTATGTATGGAGGAAAAAAGGACAGTGGAACATCAACAACTTATTCTAATGCTCATGAGAATACAAATGATAGTACCATAAAAGAAGAATTAGAAACATGGTGGGACACAACAAATTTAGAATCTTTAAAAAACAAAATAGATGTAGAAACAGGATTTTGTAATGATAGACAAATAAATACTGGTAATGAAACTTGGTGGAGTAACGATAAAAAGACAGGTTACGGAACTGGTTCAAGTAATTCGACTGCGTATGCGCCGTTTGGAAGACTATATACTAATTCAAGTTTTAAAACAGAGCAAACACCAACACTAAAGTGTGGAGAAAATTATTACAACCATACAATTGATACTGAAGTTCAACAAAGAGATTTATTTACAGGGCCAAAAGCAGAAGGAACAACAACGTCAGATGGGAAAAAAATTACAGGGAATAATGCATTAACCAATCCAGTAGGATTAATAACAATGGATGAAGTAGTATTTGCTGGTGGATTTGGAGGTAAAAATAATTCTAGTTATTGGTTATATACAAATTCTAATTATTGGACGATGTCTCCGTATCGCTTTAGCGGTAGTTATGCTCTCATGTTCTATGTGATTTCGGATGGCTACCTCAGCAACACCGGCGTGGGCGGCGCGCTTGGTGTTCGCCCTGTAATAAACTTAAAAGCTAATACCACATTTACAACTAAAAATCCTGATAATAAAGGAACATCTACTAATCCTTATATAGTTCAATAAAAAAATAACAAAAAAAATCTTGCCTGTATCGCTCTAACTTATATATGGGCAAGATTAAATTCCATGCGAGATTCTTCTCGCTTTTTTAATTATTTACTTCATCTAAATTTTGAACTTCATGAGTCCTTCCTAACATATAATCCACACTTATTCTACATTTATCAGAATAAAACAAAACAAAATCTAAAAGTGGCACTTCTTTTGCAGTCTCAAACTTAATAACAGTTTCTTTATCTACACCAAATTTTCTTGCTAATCTATCATGAGAAAATTTAATTTGTTTTCTAAGTTTTCTCAAATTATAAGCTAAATCTAACTTATCATATCCCTCTTTCTCATCATTATAATTAAGCATATCTGAATTACCTATTAAATAATCTACACTTACTCCATAAAAATCACTTATATCAATCAGAGTAAGAAGTGGCATGCTCTTTTTACCATCTTCAAAAAGGCAATAATCATCAAGCGAAACATTAATCATTTCTGCTAAATCTCCTCTTGTTAATCCTTGCCCCTCTCTTAGGCTTATTAATCTTTCTCTATCCATAATACCTCACTTTCATTAAATATCTTCTCAAAACGAAGCATAATCATTTAATGATACAATAATTATATCATAATTAATCAATATTATAAAGTTTTATTTACCTGCTAAGTAGTATAGATATGTCAAAAATTGGTAAATATTTAACATTTTAATATTTAATATCTTTGACTTTAAATATCTTTTTAAATATAGTATAATTAATATGTGATAATTATGAATAAAAAAGGTTTTACATTAATTGAACTGCTCGCGAGCATTGCAATCATGGGGCTTATTGCAACCATAACCAGCATTAATATTATTAAAATATTTGATAATAAAAAAACTATTGCCAAAACTAATAAAGAAAGCATTATCACTACCGCGGCCTGTATTTATATAGAACTTGAAGAAAATAGTTCCCTAAAATCTAATTGTTTAACAAATGGATGCACTATTTCTTCTAATGATCTTATTAAATCTGGTCTACTAAAAAAAGAAGATGTTGATAAAGAAACATTTATTAACATTATAAAAGATCATAATGAAAAAACATGTAAAATAATAAAGGAGGAAAAAAATGGCTAAATTATATTTTCGATATGGTGCCATGAACTGTGGCAAAACAACCGCAATAATTCAAGTTGCTCATAATTATGAAGAAAAAGGAAAAAAGGTATTATTAATTAAATCTAGTATAGACACTAAAGGTAATGATACAATTATCAACCGTACTAATTTATCTCGAAAAGTAGATGTTTTATTACCCCCAAAAGAATCTATTAAACCTTTTATAAAAGAACCTATAGATGCTATATTAGTAGACGAAGCTCAATTTTTATCACCAAATCAAGTAGATGAATTATATGAAATAAGTAAATTAAATGATATTCCCGTTTTATGTTATGGACTTCGTTGTGACTTCAAACTGGAAGGATTTCCTGGCGCTACAAGATTACTACAAATTGCCGATACTATTGAAGAAATAAAAACTATTTGTAAATGTGGCAAAAAAGCAACTGTTAATGTTCGTCTTGTAGATGGCATTCCTACTTTAAAAGGAGATCAAATTGCTATTGATGGCAAAAATAATATTTCTTATGAAAGTATGTGTGGCGCCTGTTACCTAAAATTTAAAGAGGGTGCAAAATGAAAGAACAAATACTAAATGTTTTAAAAGATATTCATGAAGCTAAAACTTTAATTGAAATAAATGACTTATTAAATCTTAAAACTGTTAGTGAATATCAAGAATTAGAAAAAAATATTGAAAAATTAGTTCAAGAATATCAAATATTTAAAACCAAAAAAGATAAATATCTTTTAATGTCTAATTGCCCTGGTTTAAAAATTGGTAAAATTGATATCAATAAAAAAGGTTTTGGATTCGTTATATTAGATAAAGCAGATGATCTATACATAGCTCCAGAAAACTTAAATAGTGCAATTAACAATGATATAGTTTTAGTAGAAACTATTAAAAATGGTTTAAAACCGGAAGGAAAAGTTTTAAAAATTATTAAAAGAGACTTAGAAAATATTGTTGGTGAAGTATATATTGAAAAAGATAAATTAATGTTAAAACCCGATGATAGCAAATTAAATATAATCATTTTTTTAACCAAAGAAACTTCCCAAAACTGTGTTGAAGGCCACAAAGTTTTAGTTCATTTAAAGAAAAAATTAAATAATCGGACATATTTAGCCGATGTTCTAAAAATATTAGGTCATAAAGATGATGCCGGAATAGATATTTTAAGTATTGCCTACAAATATGGAATTATAGATGAATTTAATCCCGAAACTTTAAAAGAAATAGAAAATATTCCTACTGAAGTTAGTAAAGAGGAACTTGAAAATCGAACTGATTTAACCAATAAAATGATCTTTACTATAGATGGTAAAGATACTAAAGATATTGATGATGCCATAAGCCTAGAACTAGATGGCAATAATTATGTTTTAGGAGTTCATATTGCCGACGTTAGTCATTATGTTAAAGAAAATACATCTTTAGGAGACGATGCTTATAACAGAGGAACTTCTGCTTATTTAGCTGATACAGTAATACCGATGTTACCTCATAAATTATCAAATGGAATATGTTCTTTAAATGAAGGGGTAATAAGACTTACCATGAGTTGTGTAATGCATATTAATAAAAATGGTGATATCCTAAAATATGATATTTTCCCTAGTTACATAAAATCATGCAAAAAAATGAATTATTCTGATGTTAATAAAATTCTTGAAGAAAATACTATACCTGAAGGATATGAGCCATATGCTAAAACTCTTATAAAAATGCATGAATTAGCCCAAATATTACGTCAAAAAAAAGTAGCTAATGGTTATATAGAATTTGAAATTCCCGAAGCCAAAATTATTCAAGATGAAAATGGTCGAGCAATTGATATTAAAAAAAGAGTTCAAGCATCAGGAGAAAATTTAATCGAGGACTTTATGATTGCCGCCAATGTAACTGTAGCAACCCATATTGCCAATATGGAACTACCATTTATCTATCGTGTTCATGATCTTCCAAATGCTGAAAAAATAGAAGAATTTTTAAATTTAGTTAAAGCTTTAGGTTATACAATTAAAACTAATATCAAAGAAATAACTCCTAAAACTATGCAAAAACTTTTAGAAGAACTAAAAGACAAACCAGAATATTTCATCTTATCTACCCTTCTTTTAAGAAGCATGAAAAAAGCAGAATACTCTAAAACTAATGTTGGACACTTTGGTTTAGCTCTTAAAAATTACACCCATTTTACTTCCCCAATCAGAAGACTTCCCGACTTAATTGTTCATCGTCTATTAAAAACCTATCTAATTGATAAAGACTTTAGTATGGGTACAATTAATTATTTAGAAAGTTATTTAGTAACAGCATCAGAACATGCTAGTGAAAGAGAAGTTGCCAGTATTAATGCTGAAAGGGATGTAGCCGACATGAAAATGGCTGAATATATGGAAAGTCATATTGGCGAAGAATATGATGGTATAATAAGCACTGTAACTAACTTTGGTTTCTTTGTTGAATTAGAAAATTTAATTGAAGGCTTAGTTCACGTAAATAATCTTAAAGATGATTATTATACTTATGTTCCTGAATTATTATCTTTAATTGGTAAATCAACTAAAAAAACATATCGAGTTGGTGATAAAATTCGAATCAAAGTTATTAATGCCTCTAAAGAAACAGCTTTAATCGATTTTGACATCGTGGAGGATAAATATGATCGAAATAAAAAATAAAAAAGCCTACTTTGACTATAATATCGAAGAAGAATTAGAAGCCGGCATTGCTTTAGTAGGTACAGAAATAAAATCTATTCGTAAAGGTAGTGTTGATTTAAAAGATACATTTGTTAATATAAAAAATAATGAAGCTTATCTTTTAAATATGTATATTGCTAAATATGAAGAAGGAAACATTTTTAATCATGAAGAAAGAAGAACAAGAAAATTATTATTACATAAAAAAGAAATAAAAAAACTAAAAGAAAAAGTAAAAATAGACGGCTTAACAATTATTCCTTTAAAACTATATTTTAAAAAAAACAAAGTTAAAATTTTAATAGGCGTTGCTAAAGGAAAAAAACTCTATGACAAACGTGCTAGTCTCAAAGAAAAAGACTTAAAAAAAGAAACAAGATACTACAAATAATATCTTGTTTTTAATTCTTTAAATAATCAAAAAATAATAGTACAGCATTAATAATCAGTATCCAACCAACAATAACAAATATGGCATTAGAAACAAATATACTAAATATACCCATAATAATTAAAATAACATTACTTAAAGCTGTCATATTTTTATAATCTTGAAAACTTATTTGAGTAAGTAACCTACTAACTCCAAAATATATTAAGAAAAATCCTAATACATATCTAAGTCCTATTTCTAAAGCATTTGCTAAAACAATTAACAATATTCCAATAATTATTGATGCTAAAGCAACCGTAAGATTAACATTTTTAAATTGAGCAAGTTCTTTGTTTCTATAATATTCAATTAAAGTTTTAATTCCAAATATTATCACCAAAAGTCCAATTATCCAAAACAACAATGTTGTTGCCTCATTACTTTTAAATGCTAATATCAATCCTAATATTAAATAAATAATAGGCGTAACAATAGATTTAGACTCTTTAACACTTTTATTAGGTTTAATTATTTCCACATTACCACATCCTTATCATAATTATATAATGTTCTTAATTTTTAAGCAAGTATAAAATTGAATTAAGTGTGACTTTTAAAACAAAATGTCCGCTTTTTTTAATTGATTTACAAAACAAAATGTCCTATTTAAAATCTTTTAAAA
>CANPYU010000004.1 GCA_947588665.1 uncultured Bacilli bacterium
ATTATTACCGAGGGTGCCATCCGAATACACACAGAACACCCAAGCAGAATCATCGGAAAAGTGAGACGGAGACATTGTCCAATAACCAGTTCCTGTATATAGCCAATAATTTTCATTATTTGTCCCTGCCCCCGCAAATCCTCCGGCATATAGTACTTCATCCATGGTTATTAACCCTACTGGATTTGTTAATGCATTATTTCCTTTTATCGTTTTCCCTTTAACTGTTACTCCTCTTGCATTTTTTCCTGTAAATAAATCTCTTGTGGGATTAGCACATTTTAATGTTGGTTCTTGTCCTGTTGTATCCCAACTTGTACTTCCGCTTCGCCATACTCTATGAGCACTACCATAAGCTGTTTCAGTACCATTAGTTCCATCACCTGAAATTTTATCATGGGATGTATTAAAACTTCTATCATTGCAAAAACCTGTTTCTATATCTATATGTTTTACTTGGTCATTATCTCCTAAGTTTGTATCTGTCCACCATTCATCTAGTTTTTGCTTTATTGTACTGCTTGTTGATTCATCAGTTATGTCTAATTGACTATTATTAGTAGTAGCATACATAAACCCTACATATCCATTATTATAAATATAGCTCCGATTAAAAGGAGATCTAGAACTTAACTCCGTGATTGGAGGAGGAGCAGTACTACTACTTGTTCCAACATATATTAATCTTATTGTTCCATTGCCATTTATTCGAATTATTCTCCACCAGATATCTTGTCCATTTTCTTGGCCAAATTTAACCCAGTTATTATTTACTGTGCCTCTATAATAATAACTTGTTCCATAATTATCATTTGCTTTACATATCATCGCGTTTGTCTTTTCTGTTTCAGTTACTATTCCATCACCATTTTCGTCTAACTTTGGGCAAGTAGCTCCAAGGGTGGCATCTGCTAAAATGGTTTCACATGCTGTATTTCCTTCTGGGCATAATGGATCTATTTCATTTGCAAATTCTACTTCTACACTTCCAGTTAAAGATGCATTTTTATTATGGTTTTGATCAGCATCAGTTTCATTAAAGGCTATTTCGATAGTATAAGTATAGGTTACTTCTGATGTTACATTCTTTTTAGTTATTTTAGCAAGCCTAACTTTACCAGTTTTTCCGGTTAAATCATTATCTTCTATTTCTATTTGTTCTCCATCTACTTCTTTAATAGTGTAAGTTAATTCTTTAGCACCTATTTCACATTGGTTAGTATCTGTTTTATTACTTTCTGTACATTTAACAAATTCATTAGTTTTAATATCTAAAAATATAGCATATGTTGCTTCTTGGTTTAATTCATCACTGCCGGGATTTAATTTTACTTTAATTGTTTTAGTGATAGACTTTCCAGGGTATAGAGTACCACTTATTGTTTTTTCGCCATTTTCATATGTTACTTTCATTAAATCAGCAGTATCACCTTTAGTTTTTGCACCATCACCAGCAATAGTAGCCCCGATTAAAAAGAATGCAAAAGATATACCTCCTACTATTACTAATAAAGTAAATATTGTAATTAATAGCTTTTGTTTTTTCATATAAACCTTCCTTTACTTATATATTTTAAATCTTTTTAAAATATATTTCATTAAGTTCGACAAAACATGTCAAAACTTATTTTATACTACATATTGTATTGCTATCTGTTATATTTCTAATATACATTATTACATAGAAATTTTCAATATATTTTAGTAAATTTTATACTTGGCGATGTAAAGTTAATATCATAATTATTTAATTTTATAAGTAATTGGTATAATATTATTTTGGCTCACAAATGATAATATAAATTTATCTTGCTCTTTTGTTATTATTATTCCTATCGTTTTATTATGAAAACTTATCTTTAAGTTATCATCTATATATTTCATATAAAACTCTACTTGGGCTTTATCTTCTTTCTTTAACTCTCTCATTTTTAATTCTACTACTATAAAACAATTTAATTTATAATTAAATAATTAATTGTAATTCTTTTTCTTTTTTTATTTGTTCTTCTTTAGATAATTTTATTATTATAGGATTTTTTATGTTTTCTTTTATGTTATATATTTCTTCTTTATTTTCTATTATTTCTATATGTTCTTTTTTTCTATAATCTTTCATAACTTTAATTAAATCTCTAACTGATAAACTATTAGTTATACATAAATTGATATAATGATTTCTTTTGTTTTCATCTTTGATTGACAATAAATATTTATAATGTGACCAATTTAATTTCGTACACAATGTGTGCGAATTTGAAAAAAGCAAATAAAACTTTCTATAAAGTTCCATATTACGTATTCCATAACTTTTACCATATATGTTAGACAATTTTAAAGACCACTTTTTTATTAAATTATCCCCATATTTAGCTCTTTTTTTACCTTGGCTTCGACGATTAATCTTCCTATATTCCAATATGTATTAAGTGTTTCTCTATTATCTTGTAATACTCTTTTCTTTTATTTACTTCTAATTTTTTAATTAAATGTTCTACTTCGTTATATTCTTCCATGATAAAAACTCCCTTCAAAGCGAATATAACAATTAGTTACAATGTGGTCAATGGAAGTACTACTTACTTGGAAGTAATTCTTGATAATGACTTTAACTTATTTAAAAAAACATATAAGATAATCTAAATATTTTTAAATATTATTATAAAATAAAAACACTGTAAGATTACAGCATTTATTATTTTAAGTTACTGATTGTGGCGCGTTTATATTCTTCACAAGCACTATCTAAATCATGAATAAAATTAGTGATATCTTTTTTAGAAGTGATTTTAGCTCCACTTGCATATTTGTGCCCTCCCCCATTATATTTGGCAGCAATAGAATTTATGATTGGACCATGAGAACGAATACTTACTTTATAGATTTTATTTTTAGCATCTTCACTAATAAAGGTCCAAACTAAAACTTCTCTTATAAAATTAAAATTATTAATTAAATTAGAGGGAGTTGCTAAATCAACATTATACTCTTTTATTTTTTCAGAAGGAATAATTAAATAACCTAGACCATGCTCTGTTACTTCTATATTAGTAGCTAAATAACCTTGAAATCTTACTTCATCTAGGCTACGATCATATAAATAATTGTAAAGAGATGGAAAATCTATTTTACTTTTAGTTATTAATTCTTCAACTATTTTAAAAGTTTTATTAGTAGTATAAGGAAGAAGAAAACGATCACTATCAGAGACAATTCCTAAGTATAAATTACCGGCAATTTTTGTATCTAATTTTAAAGGACTATGTAAAATTAATTCAGCGACCATTTGACAGGTAGAACATGAGGTATCATCTGTCCAATCTACTTTACCTTTAATATCTTCAGCGGGATGATGATCTATTTTTAATATTTCTTGATATTTTAAATTATCAATACCATCTATACGATGTAAATTAGGAACATCTAAGACTATTAATAAAGAATTTTTATATTTTTCAGGTTCGATTTTATCTAAGATGCCATAATATTTAAATTTAGAAACACCTAAACCGACGGCTACACAGTCTTTATTTGGGAATGTAAGCCTGATAGAATCTCTTAGAGCAATTTGGCTTGCGATAGCATCAGGATCAGGGCCAACATGTCTTGCGATAACTATTTTGTCATATTCTTTTATTTTACGATATATTTTACGAATAATAGCATTATTAATAGGGATCACCTACTTAATAATATTATAAGTATCTAGAGCAATCATTAATTCTTCATTAGTTGGAATAACATATACAGGAACTTTTGAATCTTCTCTAGATATTATGCCTTCATGAATATCTAAATAACTAGCAATTTCCATATTTTTAGTAGAATCAAGAGTAATTCCTAAACAAGCTAGTTTAGATACTATTTCGGCTCTAAATTCACGAGCATTTTCGCCAAGCCCAGCAGTGAATACTAAAGCATCAACTTTTCCCTCTAATAATACATAATATTTAGCTATATAATCAACAATTCTTTTAATATATATATTATTAGCAAGTAAAGCTTTTTTATTTCCTTCTTTCATGGCAGCCTCAATATCCCGATGATCACTAAAAGCTCCCGTAATTCCTAAAAGACCACTTTCTTTATTTAAAATGGTATCTACTTCTTTTAATGATTTACCGGTTTTTTCCATATAATAAGGGATAATTGAATAATCAATATCGCCACATCTAGTACCCATAATAAGCCCAGCATTAGGAGTAAAGCCCATCGTTGTATCAATGCTTTTAGAATCTTTAATACAACAAATAGATCCACCACTTCCCACATGACAACTTATAATATTAATATTATCTTTGCCTAATTTTTCTTGCATTACTTTAGTAATATATTTATGACTAGTTCCATGAAAGCCATATTTTCTTATTTGATAATTTTGATACCAATCATATGGTACAGCATATAAATATTCTTCTTCCCCCATAGTTTGATGGAAAGCTGTGTCAAATACGCCAACCATAGGAACATCAGGTAAAACTTCTTTAAAAGCTTTAACTCCTAAAATATTGGCAGGATTATGAAGAGGGGCTAGACTAGATAGGTCCTCAACAGTTTTAATAACTTCATCATCAATTAAAACACTTTTCGCATATTTATCGCCTCCATGAACAAGACGATGTCCTATGCCATCTATTTCATTTAAAGATTTAATAATATTATTTTCTAATAATTCTTTAATTAATAGTTCAATTGCAACTTTATGGTTTTGCATATCTGCTTCTTTTTTTATTTTTTCACCATTAATTTTAATACTATATATTCCCCCACTTAATCCTATTTTTTCAAAATAACCACTTATAAGTTCTTTTTCTTCTGGTAAGCTTATTAAATTAAACTTTAAAGAAGATGAACCAGCATTTACTGTTAATATTTTCATGATCTCACTCCTTGAATTAATTATACAAAAAAAAGAATAGTTTGGCTATCCTTTTTAAGCTTTTAATCAATTATTTTTTTCCATTTAGCGACTAAAGTTAGATCTTTAGTTACTTTAAAATCTTTTAATTCTTTATTTTGATATAACCAGTATAAAAATTCATACCCTTCTTTAGTTGGTAGAGGTAAATCACTTAAAGTTTGGCCTTCCTCTATCACTATGGGTTCAACTAGTGTGCCACCTAAAGAATCAAAGAAAACCGTATATTTTTTTGCATCTAAGATTTTCCATTTAGCAACTAAAGTATAATCTTGTTTAATTTTGATATCTTGTGAAAACGGTAAATCATTTAAATACCAACCAACAAATTCATAGCCTTTTTTATTGGATACTGGTAATTTATCAATAAGTTCATTTTCTTTAATTAGGACACTATTTACTAGAGTACCTCCATTAGTATCAAATTTAATTTTATATTTTTTAGGACTAAATACTTTAGAACTAGCAATAATAATAATTAAAAAAATACTTATTAAAGTAAAACCATATAGAAATCTTTTCATAATATCACTAGTAATAGTTTTAGTTAATTTTTATTTTTTATACTTAAAGTGTATGATAATTTTAGGGAAGTTTAAGTTCTTCTAGATATATTTAATACTATTCCTATACTTAATAAAGATACTAATAATGATGAACCACCATAAGAGAAAAATGGTAGAGTTACTCCGGTTACAGGGATTAGACCAACAACAACAGCAAGATTTAAAGATGCTTGAATAATTATGGCAAAAGCAAGTCCAAAAGCTAAATATTTATAAAATAAATCATTAGATTTCAAAGCTATTCTTAACATGCGATAAAAAATAAAGAAAAAGAAAAAACAAACGATTAAAACACCTAAAAAACCAAATTCTTCACTAATAATAGAAAAAATAAAATCAGTTTGAGGTTCAGGTAAGTAAAAATGTTTTTGCCGGGAATTCATGAAACCTTGACCTAATAATCCACCGGGACCGATGGCATATAAACTTTGAATTATTTGATAGCCACTTCCTAAGGGATCACTCCAGGGATTTAAAAAAGAGATAATTCTTGCCATACGATAGGGAGCGGCGATAATTAAACAGACTATTCCTAAGATACCAAGAAGGCCTAATTTAACAAAGAAAGAAATTTTTAAACCAGAAACAAAAATTAAACAGACTAAAGATAAAGTTATAACCATGGCTGTTCCAAAATCAGGTTCAAGCATAATAAGTAAGAAAAAAAGCGCGATAACTAAGAAGATTGGCAATGCTCCTTTTTTTACATCTTTCATGTTTTTTTTGTTATGGGCTAAATATTTGGCAGTATAAATAATAAGACCTATCTTGGCAAATTCACTAGGTTGGATTCCTAAACTACCTATGCCAAACCAGCTTCGAGAACCATTCCTGATACTACCTATTCCAGGTATTAAAACTAAAAGTAAAAGAAGAAAACATATACCTAAAATTAAATTAGCTTTCTTTTTTAAAATATCTAAATCTACTTTAGTGATTATAAACATCATAATAAGACCAAAAAGCAAAAATAATCCTTGATGTTTTACATAATAAAAAGCATCTTGAAATTTATATTCACTCCAAATAGAACTGGCTGAATAAATCATAGTTATGCCAAATAAACTAACCATTATTACGGCAATTAATAAGAGATAATCTATAGGTTTCTTTAACATAATAGCCACCTAAAATAATTCTATGGTAAATTTAAAATTTTATTACTTAAGAAAAAAAAGAAAATACTCTTTTATAACCAAACACCATAAGTAATAGCCGCCATGGCTAATATTAAACCAGCAACCCAAAAATATCTTACTATATCTTGTTCATTCATGCCCAACATTTCAAAATGATGATGTAATGGTGCGCGTTTAAAAACTTTTTTATGAAATTTACGGATAGCTATAATTTGAATTAAACTACTTAATGTTTCAATTACAAATATACCTCCAATTAAAGCAAGAGAAAGTTCATGACGGGTTAATATGGCAATAGTTGCTAGAGCGCCTCCTAAACATAGGGAGCCTAGATCCCCCATAAATACTTTAGCAGGATGAGCATTAAAGACAAGAAAGCCTAAAAGAGCTCCGGCAAGAATAAAGCAAAAAATAGCAATTTCTTGATATCCGACTAACCAACCAGTATTCCATGAGATGATACCAAAAGCAAAAAAAGCAATAGCACTAAGGCCACCAGCAAGACCATCTAAGCCATCAGTAATATTTACAGCATTGCTAGTACCAACTAATAAAAAGAGAATTAATAAGCCAAATGTCCAGCCCATTTTAATATTTATTCCTAAACTAGTAATTACTAAATCAGATTTGCCACCATTACTCATAAAGATATAGAAAAATACTAAAGCAATTATCATTTGACCTAAAAGTTTGCCTATAATAGTTAGGCCATGATTATTATGATGTCTAATTTTTAAATAATCATCTATAAAGCCTAAGAGAGCATAACTTAAGAAAACAAATATTAATATTATTAAACTATGGGTTATTTCTATACTTTTATTAAAATATAACAAGATTAAAGCTAAAATAGTGGGAATTATAAAGATTAATCCTCCCATTGTAGGAGTGCCCTCTTTTTTTAAATGTCTTTCACCAACATAACGGCTAACATATTGACCTATATGAAAATGGCGAAGTATAGGTATTAAAATAACTCCTGTTGTAATTGCAAGAACGAAACCTAAAAGAATTGCCATTGCGGCTTTTGCAAGTATTAGCATAACCCACCTCTTCCTTTTTATAATTATACTACAGATTATGATAAAATAGTTATATTAACGATTTATTTGACATTTAATTCACAATTATCCTAATAATAATTTAATTGTTTCTCCTTCTTTAGCATAATAATCACTTGCGGGAGATTGATATATTACATTTTCTCCTGTTCCTGAATATTCTACATTAAAACCTTTTAAAGCATTTTTAGCCTCTTTTTTTGCCATACCAACAACATTAGGAATTTTTAAATATTTTTTATCTAGCCAAGTATACTCTCTTGCCATACCTTCTTTACTAGGTGGAATATCTAATATTTCAATCGCACTATTTAAAACACTTTTGGCAATTGGGGCGGAAACTACTCCTCCATATTGGGTTACACCTTTAGGATTATCTATGGCAACATATACAATAATTTCGGGATCGTCAGCGGGTAAAAAACCGACAAAGGATAATATATAATTGCCATCTAAATATTTGCCATCTTTAACTTTTTGGGCTGTACCTGTTTTTCCTCCGACACGATAATTTTCAATATAAGCATTTTTACCACTGCCATTTGCAACCACACTTTCTAACGCGTATCTTACTAAACTACTGGTATCACTACTTATAGGATGCCCTACTAAATTAGGTTCATTCTTTTTTACAAGGCTATTTGTTTCACTTTCTAGAAAACTATCAACAATATAGGGTGTATATAAATTTCCTCCATTTATGGCCGCGGATACTGCTCTAATTTGTTGTAAAGGGGTTACACTTATTCCTTGACCAAAAGAAGTAGTTGCAAGTTCAACAGGACCCATTTTATTAACATCAAATAAAATTCCTGAGGATTCGCCATTTAAGTCTATTCCTGTTTTATCACCAAAACCATATTTAGCAATATAACTCATGAGCTTTTCAGCTCCTAAAGTATTACCAATGCTTACAAATCCAGGATTGCTTTCTTTTAATAGAAGAACACTTTAAAGGGCTAAATCTATAATGGTATCAGGATGATTATAATCATAAATAATTTTTAATTTTAGTTTTTTACGATCACCTTTTATTTTTTGAATTTCAACTTTCGCTATTAATAGATTTATTAAATATGCAAGATTATCTTTAATATCAAGTTTTTTATTTAAATAATTACTAAGTTGGGAGATATTTATAGGAGATGAATTTTTTTTAGAATGGGATTTTAAGTTATTTAATTCTATATTTAATTTATCATTACGAGTTTTAAATTCAAGATCGGTGATTATTCCTTTAATATTTAAATCTAATAGTTTATCTTTTTGAATATTAAGAGTTGTAATTTTATTAGTTATGGTTTCTTTCTCAGAAGATGAAGTAATTATATTTAAATATTCATTTAAAATAGTAGTAGGATTTGGGAGTTTATTTTTTAAAATAGTAGTAAATAAATTAAGAAAAAGATTGTCTAAGTATTTTTCTTTAATATTGGGAGAAGCACAACTAGATATACCTTTATTTTTATAAGTTTTGCAACACCAGATAGGATTAATTTTACGATTGGAACCTCCATTTCTAATAAAAATAGAGCCACATTCACTGCAATATAATTTATTAGAATATTTATATTCTTGAAGGTGATTTTCACGATTTAAAACATGTTTGGAAGGCTTTTTTTTATTTTTTTGATAGAGATAATTAGCTTTATTCCATAATTCTTCAGAAATTATAGCGGGAATATTAGGATCTTTATAAATGATTTGTTTTTCAGGAGGAATTTTCTTTTTTTTATGAGTTTTATAATCCTCTACTTCGGTAAGTTTAGCAGTATAATAACCTTTATAACGAGGGTTAGTTAAAAATTTAGCTAAAGTGGTGCTAGAATAAGGTTTTCCTTTGGTGTTTAAGTAGCCTAAGCTTGCTAGTTCTTCGCCAATTTTTTTTAAAGTAGTAATACCACTGGCATAGGAATTAAATAAATATTCAATGATGGGTGATTCTTCAGGATTAATTTTATAATGGCCATTTTTTTTATAATAACCAGTTAAATTACCACCGATTAATTTACCATCTTTAATCATCCGATTAATGCCAAATTTAACTCTTTCCGATAATTTTCGGACTTCATCTTGGGCTAAACTAGACATAATGGTTAGTCTAAATTCGGAATCTTCTCCAATCGTATTTAAGTTATCGGAGAGAAAATAGACAATAACTCCGTGTTTTAATAAATATTCTGTATATTTAATACTATCAACTGTGTTTCTAGAAAAACGAGATATTTCTTTAGTTAATATTAAATCTAATTTTCCTAGAGTAGCATCTTCAATCATTTTTAAAAAAGAATTACGGTGTTTTACAGCAGTTCCGGATATTCCTTCATCGATATAACCAGAAATAAGTTGCCAATTTTTATTTTCTTTAATCATTTCTTCAAAATAATGTTGTTGATTTTCAAGAGAATTTAATTGGTCTGTTTTATCGGTGGAAACACGAGCATAATAACCTACTTTTAGGGGCATATCATAAATAGTTTGACCTCGGCGGAGCTCTTCTCGAGCTTTTTTGATATCGATAAATCCTCAAGTCCTTTCTATTTTTGGATTTTATTAATTCTTTTTAATAAACTTGCTTCCATTAATTTAAACGTATTTAAATCAATTATTTGTTCATCATATAATTCTTTATTAATTATGAGTCTAAATTCTAACCATTTATATTCAAATGGCAAATTTTTGGTATTAATACTTACTTCTATATCATTAGTTTCTAACATTATTGCCTCCTTATTCTCTTAATTTTATGTATTTATAACATAAAAAATTTGACTATTTTTGTCTTTTTAGAGTATAAATATGTCATTTTTTTACATATTAAAGGTAGAGGTAGGAAAATCTCTAAGAAGGAGGAAAAAATATGAAGAAGTTATTTTTAACTTTAGCATTATTTCTGTTAGTTATGGTATCACCAGTGTATGCGCTTGGTTTTGAAAACATAAGTGTTCTTAACAATAGTGATTCCTATAAAGGAGGTAGTCCTAAAATTGAGGGTAATGGAACAAGAAATGTAACTGTAACATTTGATGCAGCACAAGTAAAAATAGTCGATAAAGATCCTGATGTGGGAAGAACAATTGATGCAGCTTGGTTGGGAGTTAAAGTGGTTGCCCCAAAAGATGTTGCCATTAGTACCTTAAAAACGGCAACATATGTTAGTAATGGTTCAGAAGAAAAATCTTTCTGGGCTAATCAAGATAGTAATAAATCTGAATCACAACAAGATGAACATTATATCAATGTATTTGGAGCAGTTACTGAAGAACATTTAACTAAAGCTACTAAAGCAGGAACATTGATTAAATATGTTTGGGTATTTGATTGGGATAATGATGGAACAGACGATCAAACAGTTACAATTTTAATTAATCCGGCAACTACAGTTTTAACAGCAAAAGATAATAATGATGTTTTATGGAATGATGATAAGTTTGATGAATTAAAACCAGTCGTTCAATCTCCGGCAACTAGTGATAATTTACCTATCAATATGGGATTAATGATGACATTTTTAGTAACAGGAATATATGCGACAAGAAAAATAGCAGAATAGGATTAATTTAAATCCTATTTTTTAGTGTTCTTTTATTAACTCCAAGATTGCATGAGTTTTCAACTACCTGGAGCATCGTTTGAGTGCCATGGCCGCCTGCTTTCCAACAATGAATGGTCGCCCCATCAACATTGATTGAACCACCATCATGGAAAGTATCTTTAAAAAGATTGATTGTTTTTTCTTCTAGAGCCGCAGATAAAGTAATTATTTTAAAGGTTGATCCTGGTTCATAAGTCATCCAGATCGGTAAATTACGATTAATTATTTCATTACTATATTTTTGGTATTCATTACTATTAAAATTAGGGCGAGAAGCCATCGCGAGAATTTCACCAGTTTTAGGATTCATGGCCATGATTAAACCTTGTTCAGGATTATATTTAGCAAGAGCATTATCAAGTTCATTTTCAATAGCTAATTGCAAATCCATATCAATAGTTAATTTTAAAGTGATCCCACTGGTTGGCTTTTCATATACTTCGGTAAGTTTTAGTTTATTGCCTTTACCATCAGAAAAATATTTAATAGCTCCATCAGCACCAGTTAAGTAATCATCATAATATAGTTCTAATCCAGATAAACCTTGATTATCAATACCAACATAGCCTAAAACATGGGATAAAACCGTTTCATAGGGATAATATCTCTTACTTTCTTTTAAAAGATAAACACCGTCATAACCTAAATTATTTATTTTTTCGGCAATATCATAAGATAATTGTCGCCCTTCAGGATGAACACGTTCAATGGAAGTAGATTTAGTAACATGGGCTAACATATCTTTGTAATCGGTATTTAATATACTAGATAGATCTTGGGCTACTTTTTCAGGATCAGCAATTTGACCGGGCACAACTACTAAAGAAACAGTAGTAAGATTACTAGCTAAAACTTTACCATTACGATCGACGATAAGACCACGATCAGCTTTAATGGGGAGTTTTCTACTCCATAGACTTTCCGCAAGAGTATTAAGTTTTTCATAAGAAAAAACTTGAATATAAAAAACTTTAATAATAATAGCAATTAATATTACTATACATACTAAAAAAACAAATCTTATACGGGTATGTATTTCACTAAAAAACAATTTTATCACCTATTTTAAGTTTATGAATATTAAAAAAAGTTAGAAATTATTTTCTAACTAACGAATAAATATTTTCTTCAGGATAAATATTTTTAAGTATTTTTTCTATATCAGTAATATTATAATAACTATTGTATATTAAAGCATAAAAGATAGTCTCATTATTAATAATACTTAATTTACTTAAATTTCTTAATAAACGGTTAATTGATACTTTGATACCAGAAATATTTAATAATAAAGCATTTTCTTTATATGGTTCTAAGATTCGGGGTAAAGAGGCTTTTTGATAAGTGTTTTCTTTTAATTCATTTAAAATATTTAAAGGAATAAGACTTTTAAAAGGATTAAAAATTATCTTAGGATTATCTTTTAATTTAATAAAAGGAATATTTAATATATTGCTTAAATTTAATTTATAGATATCATCTAAAGAATTATTTAAAATATCAAGATTTAAAAAAGAGAATCCGAGTTCGAGCAATAAATCTAATTTTAAATTTAAGTTATCTTCTAGCAAAAAGTTTATATCTTTAGTAGTTTTAGTTATAGTTAAATTATAGCTTGCTAATAATTCTAGATTATTGGGAATATTAGGAGAGAATAAAATATTTAAACAGTCAGGATAATTTTTAATATTTATATTTTTAGTGCTTAAATAATTAATATTAGCAAGTAGAAAAGATAAATCATTATTATCATATCTTAATAAATATTTATAAGAATTAATAAATGTTTTAGTGAGGGTACCATTATTAAGCATTTTAATTACTAATTTTAATTTAGATAAAGAATAAAATGGTATATCAGGTTCAATATTGGTTAGAGTTAAATAAGCACATAATTTTAATATTTCGGCAATCTTAGAATAAGGATTTTTTTTTAAAATAATCTTTTCATCAGTATTTAAAAGAGAATAATCATAATTATAAATTTGAAATAAATTAGTAAGATTAGAATCATTATTAGTTTCTAAATCAGTAATTTTAGTAATAAGTTCTTGATAATATTTTTTATTATGGTTTATGACATAGTCTAACACTAGATTTTTAATGGCTGTATTAGGGCATACAGTCATTAAATAATCAATGTTTTTTATTTCTTGAGAGTTTTTTAGTTCTTTAATTAAATCATCTATTTTAGTATTAAATTTAAGTTTTTCCTTTAACTCGTGAGATAATTCTTTAATTTTAGTAGTATATTCTAATGATATTTTATCCATAAAATTATTAATATAATTAATTTCTTTTATATTAGTTTGGAATAAAATTTGATTTTCTTTATTAGATAATAAATTTTCGGGCATAAAGGATTTAAAAGTTTTAATATAGATAATAAAAATTAAAATATTATTTAATTCATCATAAGAAATATCTTTAAATATAGATATTAGATCTTGCTCCATTTTAGAATTATTATTAAAATCATTAAATAAAGTGAAGTATTTAGATGCTTCTATTTCATATTGTTCCGTGATTAGCTCTATCTTTTTTAAATACTTGTTAGGTTTTTCAGAGTCTTCTTTAAAATTATTGTAAATAGTCTTTAAATTTGGTTCATTAATATAAATTAAAAGAAGTTTTAAATATTCTTTAGAATTTAAATAAGAGGCATATTTATTATAAAGTTCTAATGTTTTTGTAACATCGTAATAATTGTGTAAAATAAGAGCATTTTTTATGAGATCTGCAAAAGTTATTTTCATTAATTTATTAAAATTGTGTGAAGGATAGTTATTAAAAAATTCTTGATGACTTTTTTTTAATGTTTGAATGTTTTGTTGTTCTTCATTAGAAATATCTTTTTTAAGATTTTCTAGTTGCCAAATAATCAATTTAGACATAATTTTTCCTCCAAATCTTTATCTTTAGTATTTAAAAAGTCGATGATATCATTATAATAATTACGATGAGTATTAACAAACTCGGGTTGAGATATTAAAGTAAGATATTTATCTTTAACAGCTAAAAATTGATTATTTTTATTTGCTAACATATTTTTATAATAACTACTTGTATCTTCTTTTTTCATAAAACCATCAATAATTAAATAATTATTGGCACTTAATCGGGCAAAAGTTATTCTAATTTTAAATAGTTTAACTTCAAAATAAGAAAGAGAATTAAGTTTTTTTAAACCCGGAAATTTACCATATTTAATGCCTTCTAAAAGAGTTAAAAAATCAGGATAAAATTCTTTGGGTACGGATTTACGAAGGCTTTCTAAAAAATAAATATTTTCATTAAGAGAAGTTAGAAAGAAAATATTATTATTGGTAGCTGAATCATTTAATAATTCTTGTTCTTCTTCTAAATCTTTAAGTAAGTTTATTTTGCGAGATAGTTCGGCAATGGTGGCTTTTAATTCCATAATATCTTCCTCAGTATTTGCTTCTAAAAGTATTTCTTCATAACTTACAATTTCTTCATATAATTTAAGACGTAGTTCCCAATTAGAAAATTCTAAACATTTAAGATATTCTTTTAATTTATTCATAACTTCTTCATCACTTAAAGTTCTAATATTAAATAAACTAAATTCATTAGCTACTTCGTTTAATTTAGTATTTATTTTAGCCACTTTAGGAATTATTTTTTCTGGATTTGTATTCGTTACGACGGGATTAAAAGAATTTTTTTCAGAAATAATAAGATTTATTTTTGATTCTAATTCTCGAGCCTTTTTATAATTGCTTTTAATTAAAGCTAATTTTTCCTCAAGAGTAGCATTTATTTGTGGTTCAGTAAAATATTCATTATATAACATGTAAAACCCCCCTTTTTTAAGAATAAACGCTATTATAACATAAACTTAGTATTTGTCAAATTAAGTTTAACTTTTTTTATTTTTTTTGCCACAGCATTTTTTGTATTTTTTTCCACTGCCACAGGGGCATGGTTCATTAGGTTTAATTTCTTTTTTTAAATTAGCTAATTCAATAATATTGTTACCATTATAAATCCAACAAGGGAAAAAATTAATAACATTGACAACTTTAAGATATAATTCGTTAATATTGCCAGATATATTTTTTAAAACTGTTAAATTATTAATATCAAAACCAGCATAAATACGAAGATCATCTAAAACTAATTTAATTATTCTGGCTTCTAAATGGCCTTCTAAAAAACTTAAAAAATTAAATATATCTTCTTTAAATAGATCTAAATTGTATTTTCCTAAACTTATCATCTGTTCTAAAGTATAGGTTGGTCTAGGTAAATCATTAGTCTTTAAATTTAGAATATCCCGATAATAATTATATTCTAAAGAAATAATATAATCTTGTTTTTTGTATTTAACTACCCCTATTAAATTATTTAAACGAATATTATTTTTAAGGTAATTTTTACAAGTTGCTTTATCAAGAATGATATTATAGCTTCTAAGATAATTAATAAAATCATCAATACTTAAAACATTATGCATTCTTATTAAACCTAAGATCACACTGTCGGAAATATCATGATAAGTATACTCTTGTTCATTATAGATATTAAGAGCCATTTTAACATAATTAAAAATATCTTTAGGTATATAATAATGTTTTTCTTCTTCATAAATTAAATAATTTTCTTGTAAGTTTTTTAATAATAAATAATCTAAATAACCATTAGTTTCTTTTACTTCTTCTTCATTTATTAATCTTTTTAAGATATTAACTTCTTCAATTGTTCCCATAGTTGTAATTACTTCGGGTGTTTCTTTGAAGATCTTAAAAATACAGTCAAACATTTCTTCACGGGTTATTTTATTATATTCTTTAGGATTAGTGACAAATCTTAGATAATAGTTATATATATCTTCTTTTTTGCTTTCTTTAAAAATCTCTTTTAGAGTTTTCATTTATATTCCTCAATTAATCTTTTATGAATGCCGGGTTCAACAATATTTATTGCATTTATGGCATTTTCTAAGCTGGATTTAAAATTTCCTTTATAAAAAGCATTTTCAGCTTTAATTAAGCCTATTTCAACATCTTTATAAACTGAACGATATCTATTACCATAAACGATAGCCATCTCGGCCATTTTGGCTGTTTTAATTGCTTCTTTAGTAGTATTAAATACTTTAAATGTTAAATCACGGGCAGTATCAACACGAGTATTTAAAGTTTTAATAGAAATTGGACGTTTGTCTAATTCTTTCATCATATCGCCAATAGCACTTGCGGCTTCACCTAATTCAACATAAAAATTTTTAGGAGTTACAGGTAATTTATAACTTTTTAAATTATTTTTAGCTTGGTTTAAGATTTTTTTAATTTCTTCTAATTGTTCTCTTGCTCTTTTTTCGTCTTCTTTTAAACTGCTAAAACTACGCAATGTTTGGTCTAATTTTTCTTCTGTTTTTACTAATTTATTATTTAAAAGTTCCATTTCTTTAGATAATCTTGAATAAGCAAAACTACCTTTTCTTTGCATTTCAACAATTCTATTATAATCATCTTTTATTTCAATTATTTCACTTACTATATCATCTAAACCTTTAGTTTCTTCTTCAGATAATTCATAACTGTATTTTAAATCATCAATTCTTTTATTAATATCATTACTTACTTTATCTAGTTTAGTGGCTTTAATTAAAATACTTCTTTGATAATCTTCATAAATTCTTTTAGATACTCTTTCTTTATCAAAATTATGATATAAAGAATCAAAATAATCTAGAATAGTTTTTAATTCAAAAACACTATCTTCTAAATTTAAAACATTTAATCTTGAAAAAACATCTTCGATTTTTTTATCAGCTTCAGTTATATTATAGTCAATATTTAAATACTCTAAATTATAGCCTTCTTTTTCCATTTTAGTGGCTATTTTAGTTATTTCTTCAATTTTACTTGGAATTAGTTTCTTGCCCATTAAAATAATTGATGGAGCTTCTTCGATAACCATTTTTAAGTTACCGATCGTGTCATCTATGGCTTTAACTATTTTACCTACTTCAGTATATTCGTTATTTTCCATGGCTAATTCAAAAGCACTAAATAATTTATCAACATTCTCAAATTGCAACTCTAAAGGATTTTTTACTTCATCATATTCTTCTTTGCTACTATTATATTTAGCTAAAATAGCCCTATAATCAGCCTTTAATTTAGTAATTGTCTCTCTATTTTTTTCTTCACTTAAAGTTATTTCTTTTACTTCATCAAGTAGAAAATTAGATTTAGTTTTAACATAGGCAATTTCTAATTCTAGTGATGCAATTTTGCTTTTTAATTCTTTATAATTTTTATCTTCAAAGGCTTCTTCAATTTCAATTAATGCATCTGTAATTTTAGGAACTTCTACTTCTTTAATTTCTTTTAGGCGGCTACACCAATTATCATATTTTTTTTGCATAGCTTCATTATTAATAAGAGCCCCAACTTTATTTAATTCGGAAAGAATAGATGCCCCTACGATTAAATTTTTATCTCTTTCAAGAGTAGATATTTCATTTTTATATTTTTTTTGTTCTTTTTTATTTATAAAGTTTAAAACAACGATAATTGTAATAATTGTAAAAGCATAATAAAGGATACCAATTAGTATAAAAGTTGTTCTAGACATATTAGTCACTTCCTATAGTTATATTTTATCATATATTATATACTTTTGTCGAGATATGTTGAGTTAAAATTTGAGGTTAATTATAATACAAATATAGATATATTAGGTTATATTATATTTACAAGTTAATTATTTAGGCTGTAAGTTTACATTTTATTTTTTAGGCTTTGTAATATGTTTGATTTTTACTAGTTGGTTTAGTAGGATTAGTCATTTTTATTAAACCGTTTTTAAGAGCAGGATTTAAATAATTATCGCGAAAAGAAATACGGGATTTTAAACCTAATTTGGTCATTAATTCTTTGGATGACATGGCAATTTCATCTTCCATTACATCTAATAATTTTTTGACATAAGGACTAAGATAATTGATTTCTTTTTGAGTACTATTAATTAAACTATCTAATACTTCATCAATCATATGAAGCATAAATTCAATAAATTTAATTGAACTTCCCATAGAATTACAATCTTTTATGGTTTGATAATATTCTTCTTGATATTTCTTTATTTGAGTTTCGATTGGTACATATAAAAATATTTCTTCCCAATTAGATAGTATAACATTTTGCCATAATCTAGCCATACGACCATTGCCATCACTAAAAGGATGGATAAATACTAATTCATAGTGAAAAATGGAAGATAGTATTAAGGGATGAATAGTATTTTTATTTTCTTTCAGCCATTTAAAGAGTCCTTCCATTAAAGGAGGCACCATTTCGGGTTTAGGAGCGATCAATATGCAAGTATCTCCATCAAAAACTCCTTCTTCTCCTTTGCGGAACTTTCCAGATTCTTCGACAGTTAAAAAAGTCATAACTCCATGAAGCTTCTTTAAATCCTTAATCGAAAAAGGGTCAACTTCACTCATCATCTCAT
>CANPYU010000005.1 GCA_947588665.1 uncultured Bacilli bacterium
ATTTTGGTATAATAGTAATATAAGGGCAATGGTGATAATATGTTAAAAAGAAGTAACCAATTAGAACTAAGTTTTAGTAAACATATTGAATTATATGATATATTAATTGAAAAAAATAATTTTTGGAGACAATTAAATGAAATAGTAGATTTTTGTTAATGATACTATAAGAATGCACAAAAATTGGAATAAAAGAATGTACAAAAATGTACATGAATCAAACCAAAAAGTACATTCTTTTTTGTTATACTTCTATAAGAATAGGAGGTGACAAAAATTAAAAATTTGAAAGGAGAGTTGTTATGTTTGAAAGCAGAAGGAATAAAACCTAATTATTCAGCTTTAGGAAAAATTTATAATATGGATCGAAGAACAGTAAAAAACAATATTTAGAAATAGAAAATCAAAAAGAAAAAAAGAAACGTGTATCAAAATTAGATAAATACCAGAGCATAATAAAAGATAAATTAAATATCCCTGGATCTAATAAAAAAGCAGTTTATATGTTTTTAAAAAATGAGCATATTCGGAGAAATACAATTTAGATTATTGTAATGAAAATAATATAAAAAATGTTAATAAGTTAAGTAAATCAGTAACTCACGGTAATGGAAAGAATAAGGAAGATTTTGAGTATAATAAAGATGCAGGAATGTATGTTTGTAAAGCTGGTCATATGGCAATAAGGAAAGCAAAACAAGGAAAAAAAGAAAATAAATAGCAAGTTGAAACTTATTATTTTGATGTGGAAAAATGTAAACATTGTCCTTTTAAAGACGGATGTTATAGAGATGGTTCAAAAACAAAAACATATAATATAAAAATTAAAAATGATACATATATCGAGCATATGGATTATATGGAAACAGAAGAATTCAAAACTTTATACAAAGAAAGATATAAAATAGAAGCTAAAAATGCAGAGTTAAAAAATAATTATAACTATGACAAAGCAAATGCCTGTGGGGAAATAGGTATTACAATACAAGGGGCAACTACACTCTTTATAGCCAATATGAAGCGAATAATTAAATTAAATGAAGAAAAAAATAAAAATAAAGAGTAAAAATAACCTACATTTGCAACTTTTTTATAAAAATCATAAAAAACTGATAAATAGAAATTTATTCTAAATATCAGTTTTAATTTTAACTACTTTTTCAGCAGCCTCCTTCAAAATAAGCTTTTTTTCTTTACTTGTCATAAACTCCTTTTTATGATATATTAATAAAGTCTACTTTACTATTTTAAGAAAGGAAAAAATATGAATATATTAAAAGTTGAAAACTTATCTAAAAAGTTTGGTAAAAAAGAAGTTTTAAAAAATGTTTCTTTTACTATCAATGAAGGAGATATTTTAGCTTTTATTGGACCCAATGGTGCAGGTAAAACAACCACCATTAAATGTTTATTAGGCTTACAAAAAGCTACTAAAGGGGAAATAACCATTAATGGTTATAATTTAAAGAAAAACTTTGTTAAAGCTATATCTAAAGTTGGCTGTTTAGTAGAAGCACCTGATGTTTATATGTATTTAACTGGTTATGAAAATCTAATGATGCAAGCTAGTTACTATCAAAAAATACCTGAAGAAAATATCATGAATATTATCAAATTAGTTGGCTTAGAAAATCGTATCTATGACAAAGTAAGCAAATATTCTTTGGGTATGAGGCAAAGATTAGGACTTGCGATTGCCCTTTTAAATAATCCTAATCTTTTAATATTAGATGAACCAACAAATGGTCTTGATCCTGAAGGGATAAAAGAATTAAGAGAATTATTACTAAAATTATCTAAAGATGGTAAAGGTATCTTAATATCTAGCCATAATTTAAGTGAATTAGAAAGCTTTTGTAATAAAGTATGTATTATTTCTCATGGAGAAATATTGTCAGAGGATAATATTAATGAAATAAAAAAGATTGATGAAAATAAATATATTTTAAAAGTTAATGATTCATCTATTGTAAAAAATTATTTAACAAATCTTGATAAAATAATTGATCATAATCATATTGAAGTTATTAAAGATGAAAATGATATTGCTAAATTTATTAAAGAATTAGTTTTAAATGATATAAATATTTATGAAGTAAAAAAAGAAGCATTATCATTAGAAGAGGCTTTTATAAAAATAGCCGGAGGTAAAAAAATTGATTAAATTAATATGTGCAGAAGTAAAAAAAATATTTCATAAAAAAAGCTTTTTTATTGTTACTATTATTTTTATCTTATATTGTTTATTAACTAATATTATATATAAAGAAATGAATAATATTATTGCTATAGATGATACTCTAACTCAATTAGAAAATAAAAATGCTAATTTAGATTTAAATAAAGAAGAAGATCTAGAATCTTTTATAAGTAATACTACGGATATTGAAATAGCTAAACTAAAAAAAGAATATGATACATCTATGGAATATATTATTGATCATTATCTTTATAATTTAATTTATCAAAAAAATAATATTAAATATCATAATAAAGATAATACTGAACTTTTAAATATTGAAGAAGAAATAGATAATATAATTAAATATATAGCAAATAAAGATTGGCAATATTTTGTTAATTTAGAAATAACTGATCTTACTGAACAATTAAAAAATAATGAAAATGATAAAAAATTACAAGAGTTATTATCTTTAAAAGAATATCGTTTAACTAATAAAATTGATTTTAATAGCAATAATTATTTGAATAATACAATTATCAGTATTGAAAGTGATTTAACAGAATATTATAATTTATTAGCTAAAGAAAATTTATCTAAAAGTGAACAAGAAAGATATAATTATTTAAAAGAAGAAATGGCTATTAATAACTATATTTTAAAGCATAAAATTGATGCTAATAATGCTAATAACTTAAATGCTGTCTTAAAAGAATTTTCGGCTAATTTTGGTCTATTTATATTAATATATGTTGTTATGATTAGTGGTTCTATCATAAGCGAGGAATTTAATAAAGGAACTATTAAATATTTACTCACTAAGCCTTATAAAAGAAGTACTATTTTAACCTCCAAATTACTTACTATTATAATATTAATTCCCATAATTGTCTTATTTATGTGTTTAATAGAAATTATTATTGGTGGTTTTGTTTTAGATTTTAATTCTCTAAAAATACCCGTTTTAATATACAATAATACAACCAATATGATTGAAGTCTATTCTATTATTAAATATTTAATTTTATCATTAATAACTTCAATGCCAGAATTTATTATTCTTGGAATCTTATGTTTCTTATTAAGTACTATTACTACATCTACTAGTGCAGCTATAACGATTACTTTCTTATTTTATTTAATTAGTAATGTTATTTCTAATTTAGCTTTATTATATAATATTAAAATTTTTAAATATTTTATTGCTCTTCATTGGAATTTTAATTATCTTCTAACAAAAACTCCTAATCCCTATAATTTTAAACCATTATTTTCTTTAAGTATTATAATAATTTATCTAACTATAATGTTAATTATAACTTATATTTATTTTAATAAAAAAGATGTTAAAAATATCTAAAATGCGTTATAATAAATATAGGTAGTGATAATATGAGTTTTAGTAGTAAGCGTTTTGGAGAAGTTATAATAACAAGTGTTATAGTATTTATTCTTTTTGTAATTGGAATAGTTTATATAACTAAAAATATCGCAGATTTAACATCTTCTTCTAATAAAACATTAATAACTTCTAATAAGCCTAAAATTAATATATCTAAAATTATTGCCGATATTAAAGAAGAAAATAAAGATTTAAATCTTATCTATGAAAGTCCATCTCTAAAAGAAATTACCAGTTTAATTTATGAGGATGACGGCAAATATTCTAATATAGTTATTGATAATAAAACTGGAGAAAAACTAACCTTTCAAGATTTAATTAAAGAAACACTAAGTTTTAATAGTAAAGAATCTGAATTATTAGCTCTTAAATATCCTCGTTTTATTGTTGATGATATAAAAAATAATCAAAATAATCAAGGAACAAAAATCTATTGTTTTAAAGAAAATGAATTAATAATATATTATTATAATTATATTTTATCTTATGATTATAATACCGAATTAAGTTTAAAAATTAATTATCAAGAAATTAAAGATAATTTAAAATTTACTCCCGTTTTAGATTCTATTTATGAAAATGAAGATGGCTTTAAAAATAACAACATGACTAAATATGTTGCTTTAACTTTTGATGATGGCCCCTCAAGTAAATATAATCCTTTAATATTAGATATTTTAGAAGAAAATAAAGCTCGAGCCACTTTCTTTATGGTTGGATCTATGATGGCAAGTTGTGAGGATTGTGTTCTAAAAACCTATCAATCTGGTAATGAGATAGGTTCCCATTCTTATGAGCACATGAATATCAAAAATAATTCAATTAGTAAAGTCCAAGAAAGCTTAACTAAAACTAATAATATATATCACTCAATTACTAATGATACCATTAAATTATTAAGACCTCCTTATGGTTCTTATAATAGTACCAATCTAAACAATATTTCCAACCCCTTTATTTTATGGAATTTAGACACTGAAGATTGGCGCTACCGGAATGTAGATCATATAGTTAATTATATCAAAGATAATATCAGTGATGGCTCAATTATCTTAATGCATGAATTATATGAAACAAGCTATGAATCTTTAAAAACCATTCTTCCATGGTTATATATTAATGGCTATAAAGTTGTAACTGTAAGTGAACTAGCCCAAATAAAAGGTATTTCTTTAACATCTGGGAGAGCTTATCGTAATTTCTAATTTGACTAGTTCTGTAATTTATGTTATAATACTCCCCATCAAAAGGGGGTTTTTATATGCAATTATTAGATTTACACAACAATAACATGAAAAATATCACCATATATATTAATAACTATGAATATCAAATAAAAGTTTTAAAAGCATTACTAAAACTAATTAACGTTGAAACAGATAATCCATTAATTCTAGCCGTGATAAGTAGGATAAATATTAATGCTCATAATTATTTAACGGAATTAGTAAGTTATATTGATGAAATCAAAAAAACAGTAAGTTTTACTTATCTATCTGACATTAAATCTTTATCAGAAGAAGAACTAAAAAAATTACTTATTTCGGAAAAAATTCTAATAGAAGGCATAATTGATAATCAACAAGTTTTAAATGATTGGATTATTGACTTAATTAAAAATAAATATAAAATTGCCGATATTTTAAATAATGAAGCTTTAGGACTTTAAATAAAACCAATATCTTCATCCGGACCACCACGATTGATTTCTCCCACAATTGCTAAAGCTCCTGCAACTAAAAAAAGAAGTGCTGAAATTAACCCAATATGGGCATTAAGTACTTCTTTTCTTGTGGCATCCTGCCTAAGCGTTTGGATATCTTCATAATTAATTAAAACAAAATAAAGATAAATAAAAAAGGCAACACAAAAAATAGTTATATTGAGAAGTTTAAATTTTTTTTGCCCAGAAGTATTTCCTGTTAATAAATAATTTTTTTCATACTCATTACTTAAAAGTGCTCCAATAACAATAAAAAAATAAATTAACCAAATTAAATCTTCGTTTTTAAGTCTTTGTAATTTAACCCCAATATTCATAGTAATATATATTAATTTAAAATTAATTTATGTTAAAATTAAATTTTAAAATTATCTTACAAAAATAAGTCGAGATTAAAAAAATTAATTTTTTAAAATTTAGCAGTTATATATTGACAAGTGCTAAGCATAATATTATAATGTATTTAGCACTAAGGAAAGAACAGTGCTAATATTAGGTGATAACATGGATGAAAGGCAAAGAGGCATTCTAAAAGAAATAGTAGAATGTTATATTAAAGAAGCAAAACCTATTGGTTCCAAATATTTATGCACTAAATTTAATTGCTCTAGTGCCACCATCAGAAATGAAATGGCATATTTAGAAAAATTAGGTTTAATTGAAAAAAACCATATTTCCAGTGGTCGTATTCCAAGTGAAGCAGGGTATAAATATTATGTTGAAAATTTAATGGAACCTAAAGAATTAACTGGTGAAGACATGCTCAAACTTCAAACAATTTTCTCTAATCAAAATTTAATGGTAAGTGATGCTATTGAGCAATGTTTAGAAATAATTAGTGATATTACTAATTATACGAGTATTTCTTTAGGCAAAGAATCTGAATCAAACACCCTAAAGCAAATATCTATTATTCCTTTAGATGAAGAACACATTGTTGCTTTAGTTTGTACCAATAAAGGTATTGTCAAAAATAAACAATTTACTATTCCTAAAACTATAAACATAAAGGAAGTTGTCAAAACTAGTGAAATAATTAATAAAATGTTAGTAGGCACTCCTATTGCTAATATTGCTGAACGTTTAGAATATGAAATAAAACCCATTATCTCTCAACAAGTAAAGCAATATGAAACAATTTATGATATTTTCTACAATGCCTTTAATGATTTTGTAAGTTCTAAAGAAAATTTTCATGTTGTTGGTAAAGCTAAAATGCTTGAGCAACCCGAATATAACGATTCTCATGAAATTAAAAAGTTAGTTGCCAAATTAGAAGACGAAGATACAATTCGCAAAATTGAAAAAAATGACGATAAGAATATTAGTATCTATATTGGTAAAGAAAGTGAGTTTGATGATAATGTTACGGTTATCAAAACTAATTATTCTTTAAGAGGTGAAAAGGGTACAATTGCTATTATCGGGCCTAAGCGAATGGAATATGATCGTGTAGTCGGTCTCCTAAATATTTTAAATAAATGGCTAGAAGAAAAAGGTGAATAAATGGAAGAACAAGAAATTAATAAGTCTGAAGCTACTTCTGAAAAAGAAAATTCAACTTGTGAAGAAAAAGCTGAAGCAAAATCTAAAAAATGCAAAGAAAAGAAAAAAAAGATTGATAAAGAAAAAGAAACTCTGCGTATAGCTAATTTAGAACTTAAAGAAAAAGTTTTAAGAATTACTGCTGAAATGCAAAATATGCGCCGCCGTTATGATTTAGATATTGCGGCCTTACATAAATATGATGGGCTTGATATGGTGGAAAAATTACTACCTATCATCGATAATTTTGAACGAGCTTTAAATATTAAAATTGAAGGCAGTGAAAAATTCTTAACTGGCTTTAAAATGATTTATGAAAATTTAATGAGTATTTTAGCTTCTAAAAATGTTACTGTGATAGATGTCATCGATAAACCATTTGATCCTAATGTTATGAATGCTGTGATGACTGAAGAAAATAAAGAAAAAGAAAATAATATTGTCCTAGATTGCCTGCAAAAAGGCTATATGTACAATGATAAATTAATAAGACCTGCCATGGTCAAAGTAAATGAAAGGAATGATTAAAAATGGCAAAAATAATAGGTATAGATTTAGGTACCACCAATAGTTGTGTTGCCGTATTAGAAGGAGGAGTTCCTAAGGTAATCCCTAATAGTGAAGGGGCGAGAACTACTCCATCAGTAGTTGCTTTTAAAGGCGATGAAGAAATGGTCGGACAAATTGCCCGTAACCAAGCAGTCACCAATGCTAAAAATACCATTTCCTCTATTAAAAGAAAAATGGGTACTGCTGAAAAAGTAGAAGCTAATGGCAAAAAATATACTCCTGAAGAAATAAGTGCTAAAATTTTAGGTAAATTGAAAAAAGATGCCGAAGCTTATCTAGGTGAAAAAGTAACTAAAGCAGTTATTACTGTTCCTGCTTACTTCAATGATGCTGAACGTCAAGCAACTAAAAATGCTGGTAAAATTGCTGGTTTGGAAGTAGAAAGAATTATCAATGAACCAACTGCCGCTGCCTTAGCATATGGTCTTGATAAACAAGATAAATTACAAACAATTCTTGTTTATGACTTAGGTGGAGGAACATTCGATGTATCTATTCTAGAACTTGGAGACGGAGTTTTTGAAGTTAAATCTACCGCTGGTAATAATCGTCTAGGTGGCGATGACTTCGATGAAAGAATCATGGATTACTTAGTTGAAGAGTTTAAAAAAGAAAATGGTATCGACTTATCTAAAGATAAAATGGCTATGCAAAGAATTAAAGATGCTGCCGAAAAAGCTAAAAAAGATTTATCTGGTATGACTAATGCATCAATCAGTCTACCATTTATTGCTCAAAATGATGATGGACCTCTTCATTTTGAAACAACTTTATCTAAAGCTAAATTTGAAGATTTATGCCGTGATTTATTTGATTCAACTCTTGAACCAGTTAATAAAGCTTTAAAAGACGCTAAATTAACTAATAAAGATATTGATAAAGTAATATTAGTTGGTGGTTCAACTCGTATTCCTTATATCCAAGAATTAGTAAAAAAAGAACTTGGACAAGAACCTAATAAAAGTGTTAATCCTGATGAAGTTGTTGCCATGGGTGCGGCTATTCAAGGTGGTGTTTTAACTGGTGAAGTTGAAGATATTGTTTTATTAGACGTAACTCCATTATCTCTTGGTCTTGAAACTTTAGGCAATGTTATGACTGTTTTAATCCCAAGAAATACAACTATTCCAACAAGCAAGAGTCAAGTATTCTCAACTGCTGCCGATAATCAACCTGCTGTAGATATCCATGTTCTACAAGGTGAAAGACCAATGGCTTATGACAATAAAACTTTAGGTAACTTCCAACTTACCAATATTCCACCAGCACCAAGAGGAGTACCACAAATCGAAGTTAAATTTGATATAGATGCTAACGGTATTGTTAATGTTACTGCTAAAGACTTAGGTACTAATAAAGAGCAATCAATAACTATCACTTCATCAACCAATTTAAGTGATGAAGAAATTGATAAAATGATGAAAGAAGCCGAAGCTAATAAAGAGGCTGATGAAAAAAGAAAAGAAGAGGCTGAAGTCCGTAATGAAGCTGACAGTATGATTTTTGCTACTGAAAAAGCCCTAAAAGATTTAGGTGATAAAGTAGATAGCAAAGACAAAGAAGAAGCTGAAAATAAAATAGAAGAACTTAAAAAGGCAATGGAAAAAGATGATACCAACGATATTAAGAAAAAAACTGAAAGTCTAAATGAGGTTGCTATGAAACTTGCTACTAAAGTTTATGAAGAAGCCTCTAAAAAAGAAGAAGCAACTGCTACAGAATCTAAAGAAGAAGAATCAAAAAAATCTCCAAAAGACAATAAAGATGATGTTGCCGAAGCAGATTATGAAGAAAAATAAAGATAAGTTCTAGGAAACTAGAACTTGTCTTTTATGGAAAGGAATAAATAATGGCTAAATTAAGAAAAGATTTCAGTGATAATTTAAAATGGCAAGTAAAAGACTTATTTAAAACTGTAGATGATTATAAAAAAGCTTATAAAAAGCTTGAAGAAGAAGTTGAAGAATATCCAAAATATCAAGGCCATATTCTAGATAGTGCCGATAATTTATTAGAATTATTAGAATTTGATACTAACTTTAATAGAAATTTAGAACAACTATTTGTTTATGCTCATATTCAAAACGATCAAGATACAATGGACCCATTTTTTCAAGAAATGTCCGGGCAAGTATCTAAATTATACGAAAAAGCAAGCGAAAAAACTTCCTATATAGTTCCTGAAATATTAAATTCAAATTACCAAAAAATTGCCCAATATATTAATGAAAAACAAGAATTAAAAGCTTATGAACGCCAGTTAAAAGAAATATTTAAAATTAAAAAGCATACTTTAAGTCCAAAAGAAGAAAAACTATTATCTAGTATGTATACTTCTTTTAAAACTCCTGATGATGTTTACTCTTTACTTAAAGATGCTGATATGATATTTGGCTCAATCAAAAATGCCGAAGGAAAAAAAGAAGAATTAAATGAACAAACATATCGAAAATTTTTAGAATCACCTAACCGTAAAGTTCGCAAAGAAGCTTTTACTAAACTATTAAAAACTTATGGTAATTTTAAAAATACATATGCTACTCTTTTAATGGCAGAAGTTAAAAATAATAATAAAATTGCAAGTATTCGAGGTTATAAAAGTGCTTTATCTGCTTCTTTGTACGCAAATGATATTCCTGAAGAAATATACAATAATTTAATTGTTGCCGTTAAGCAAAATATCGAACCTCTATCTAAATATTGGCAATTTAAAAAAGAAGCTTTAGGAGTATCAAACCTTCATATTTATGATACCTATACAAGTATCACTAGCAATTCTATTCCTAAATATACCGAAAAAGAAGCTCAAGAACTTTTAACAAAGGCTTTAAGTCCTCTTAAAGAAACATATATTAAAGATTTAAATAAAGCTTTTACTGAAAAGTGGATTGATTTCTGTCCTAATGCTTACAAAAGATCTGGTGCCTATTGTACTGCAAGCTATAATGTCCATCCTTATGTTTTGTTAAGCTTTGATGGCTCTCTTAACAGTGTTTCCACTCTTGCTCATGAATTAGGGCATGCTATGCACTATTACTATGCCATTCAAAATCAACCTTATCAAGATTACTCATATTCTATCTTTGTTGCCGAAGTAGCAAGTCAAGTAAATCAAATATTATTAAGCAAATATTTAATTACGCATACTTCTAATAAAGAAACTAAAAAGTATTTAATAGATGATTTAATTGGTGACTTTAAAGCTACGATCTATCGCCAAACAATGTTTGCCGAATTTGAAAAAATAATTCATGAAAAAGATCAAGCTGGTGAAATATTAACTCAAGAATCTTTGTGTAATATTTATTACGATTTAAATAAAGAGTATTATGGTAAAAATATAATTGTTGATGACATAATTAAATATGAATGGGAGCGTATTCCTCATTTCTACATGAACTTTTATGTCTATGAATATGCAACCGCCTATGCTGCAGCGATCAAAATTGCTATGGATATTTTAAACCATAAAGACCAAGCTGTCGAAAAATATTTAGAATTCTTAAAATTAGGTTGTACTAAAACGCCAATTGAATCCTTAAAAGTTGCAGGTGTTGATATGAGTAAAAGTACTACTATTGCCGAATCATTTAAATATTTTAATGATTTAGTTGAAGAATTAACTAATCTATATCATGAATAGAGGTGTAAAAAATGAATAAAAAAGATTATTATGAGGTTTTAGGTGTATCTAAAACTGCTACTGATGAAGAAATAAAAAGAGCTTTTCGAAAATTAGCTAAAGAATACCATCCTGATAATAAACAAACTGGTAATGAAGAAAAGTTTAAAGAAGTAGGGGAAGCATATGCTATTCTCTCTGATCCTGCCAAAAGAAGACAATATGATCAATTTGGTCATCAAGCCTTTGACAACAATGGAGGTGCTAATTACAGTGGTTTTAGTGCCGAAGACATTGATTTAGGAGAAATTTTTAACGATCTATTTGGAGGAGGCTTTTCTGGCTTTGGTAATTTCTCTAATTTTGGCAGTTCTAAAAGAACAAATTCTAAAAGACCTCACAAAGGTGAAGATAGCTTAGTTGTTGTGAATCTTACTTTTGAAGAAGCTGTTTTTGGTACTAAAAAAACTATAACTTTAGATTTAAATGAAAAATGTCCTAAATGTCATGGTGAAGGTGGATTTAAAGAAACTACTTGTCGCACCTGTGGAGGGACTGGTCGTATTATAAGTGAACAACGTTCTTTATTTGGAGTTTTTCAAACTCAAACTACCTGTAATGAATGTGGCGGAACGGGTCGGACATTTAAAGAAATATGTAATGAATGTAATGGTCGTGGCAACACTCGTCGTAAAAAAGAAATTGAAGTAAATATTCCTGAAGGCGTAGATAATGGCTATCAATTAAGAATTAGTGGTAAAGGTTCAAGTGGTACTAATGGTGGGCCTAATGGAGACATATATTTAGAATTTAAGGTTAAAAATCATGAATTATTTGAACGAGAAGACGAAGATATCTATCTTCATGTTCCCCTTAGTATCACTGATGCCATCTTAGGTTGTAAAAAAGAAATACCTACTTTAACCGGAAATGTTATATTAGATGTTAAACCTGGCACTCAACCCAATGAAAAAGTTAGATTAAAAAACAAAGGTGTTAAAAAAATAAATGCTTTAGGAAGAGGAAATATGTATGTCATATATGATGTAATTATTCCTGAAAGATTATCAATGAGTCAAAAGAAACTTATTAAAGAATTAGAAAAAACAGATTTAGAAGATAGTTCAGAATTTCGTAACTTTAAAAAATATTTATAAGCATCAACTTGATGCTTTTTTGTCGCTTTTTAAAAATTATAAATTGACTTTTAATCAAAAAGTTTATATACTAAAATAAAGGGGAATGAAGATGCGAAAAAAATACAAAAGAATGTTATTGTTCATTGGTATACTTATAATTTCTTGTGTATTTGTTGGAGTAGCTTATCTTTTTTATGAAAAAGTTACTAGCAATGAAACCGAAGTTTTAGTTGTCGGTGAATTATCGATAAATTATATTAATGGTTCTTTAATTAAAGATAACAGCACCTATATGTTTTCTATCACCAACAATGGGTCAAATGACGTTTATTATGAAATATTAATAGATAATTTGAAAAATTATGAATCAACAGTTAAATATGATTTAAACTCTACTGAAGCAAGTATTGCTATATCTACTAATGATTTAGATACCAACACTAATATATTAGCTAGTAAAGTATTAATACCAATGGGAACTACCCAAAATTTCACTTTAAAATTAAGCCATAATAAAATGACTAGTTTTAATTTAAAAGTTAAAAAAACTGAAGATTTAGAAGAATATTTTTACGCTACAATCTTAAAAAATACCCCTCCAGTTAAAAAACCTCAAACAATTGTTGGGCAAGATATTGCTACTACCCGAGAAGGTTTAATAGAAGATTATGATGATATGGGCCTTACTTATTATTATCGTGGCCAAATTACTAATAACTATGTTTCTCTCGCCGATTCTTTATGGCGCATAACTCGTATAAATGGGGATGGCTCTGTCAAATTAATATTAAATGACGACATATCTGAACTAGCTAATTTCCATAGTAATGTAAACGAATCCGAAGATTATGCTAAAACTACAATTTTAAGTATATTAAACACTTATTATGAAACCTACTTATCTAAATATGATGATTATATTGCTAGCTATAAATATTGTGTCGAAACAGAAAATAATATAAATGATACTAAAAAAATTTATAATGCTTATAATCGTTTAATAACCAACCAAATTCCTACTTTTAATTGCCTTGGAGATAGTTATAATAACCGAATAGGCCTCTTAACAGCTGATGAAGTTTTATATGCTGGTGCGAATTTTAAAGATGATAACAAAGATTATTATTTATATAATTCAGCCATCGAAAACGTTTGGTGGACTGGTACTTTAGCCGAAGCAACTGCAACTGACTTTAAACCATTTGCCATTAATACTTCTGGGAGATTAACTTATGACACTTCTGGAACTTCATTTCAAAGTTTAAGACCCACGATTAGCTTAAATCGCAAAGTTATTGTTACCGGCGATGGATCAATAACTAATCCATATCAAATAAAAGAGTAATGTCAATATATTGCCAAATAATTGTAAACACTAGATTAAGGCTTTAAAATTGCCTTTTTTTTTGTTAAAATATAGATGTGGTGATATAAATGCAAATTATTAAAGACACGATTAGTTTTATAAAGACCTTATCTTTTGTCGATATTATCTTTTTCTTTGCTGTCTTAACTTTAATGCTTTTAATTATAACTTTAATATATTTTATTAAAGAAAATAAAGAAGAAGAACTTACTCAATCTAACAATTTTAACAATAATCCTTCAAATAAAACATTTACAGATGAAATAACAGATTTAAAGCAAATTACTAAAGCTTTAGAAAACGCTGAACCAAGTACAATTAACTTAAATAAATATGAAGAAGAGCAAGAAGAAAAAGCAATTATTAGCTATCAAGAACTTTTAAAACATAAAAATGATTTTGCTCTAAATTATAGTGAAGAAGAAAGCATTGATGATGATCTAACAATTAAAAAAGTTGATTTAGACAATCTTGTTAATCATGAGATTCAAATAAAACCTGAATTTAAAGTAACAGTAATCTCATATGAAAAAGAAGAAGCTTTTTTAGAAGCTTTAAAAGCTTTACAACAAAAATTAAATTAATTTAAATAGGGGGTATGTATATGAAATTTCTAATTACTACTTTAGGCTGTAAAGTAAACGCTTATGAAAGCGAATTTATCAAAGAAGAATTAAAAAAATCTGGTTATGAATATAATGAAGATAATCCTGATATTATAATTATTAATACTTGCAGTGTTACCAATACTGCTGATAATAAATCCTTAAAAACTGTAAGAAAAATGCGAAGAAATTATTCAACTGCTATTATAGTTGTCTGTGGTTGTAGCAGTGAAAATAATCAAGCAAAATATCAAGAAATGGGTATTGATATTTTACTTGGAAATCGAAAAAAAAGCGAAATAGCTTCTATTCTTGATACATATTTAAAAACTCATCAACCATATGTTTATTTTGCTAATACTCGTAATCTTGATTTTGAAGATATGACTGTAAATAAATTTAAGAGTCATACTAGAGCGTTCGTTAAAATTCAAGATGGCTGTAATAATTTTTGCTCTTACTGTATTATTCCCTATACAAGAGGTACTACTCGTTCCAAAGATTTTTCTATCGCATTAAAAGAAATCACAGATTTAGTAAAAAATGGTCATCAAGAAATAGTTTTAACAGGTATTCATACTGGCTCTTATAATTCTAATGGTCATGATTTAACCGACTTACTCCATGAGATCGCCAAAATTAATGATTTAAAAAGAATTAGAATATCTAGTATTGAAATCACGGAACTAAATACTAAATTTATAAATGAATTAAAGAATAATTCTAAAATATGTAATCATCTTCATATTCCACTTCAAAGTGGCAGTGATAATATATTAAAGAAGATGAATCGTAAATATGATAAAGCATATTTTACTAACAAAATAAATGAAATTAAAAGAGTTCGCCCCGATATTGCTATTACAACAGATGCCATCGTGGGTCATCCTTATGAAACAGATGCCGATTTTAAAGAATATCTAGCCTACTGTGAAGAATTAGATTTTAGTAAAATACATGTTTTTCCTTACTCTAAAAGAGATGGTACCGCTGCAAGTTTAATGCCTCAAGTTCCAGCTATTATAAAAAAAGAAAGAGCTCAATCATTATTAGCTCTTTCTGATAAACTAGAAGAAAAGTATTATCAAAAGCATTTAAATCAAGAATTAGAAGTTTTAACGGAAGAAATTAAAGATGGCTATGTTATTGGTCATACATCTAATTATTTAAAAGTTTATTTAAAAGGAGATTATAAATTAAATACTATTTATAATTGTTTAATTACAAAATATGCTAATAAAGTATTATATGGTAAAGTTTTATCTTGCTCTAATGCTAAAATAAGTTTATAATAATACTAGGTGAAGTAAAATGGAAAAAAAAGAAATATTAACAAATGAAACAATTGATGCCCTTAAAAATTTAGGCACAGATATTAAAAATTTACCTACTGGTAAAATGCAAATCAAAAATCTTCATGTACTAAGAAACGAAAACCAAAGACAAGTTTATATTACCGCTTTTTATCGTGATCCAAATGAATTACCAACTCTCAAAGAATTAATGGTTAGTATTGGTACTAAATTTGCATTAGTAAAAGATTTTGTAAAAAAAGAACTAAATAACTTAAAAGAGAATTTGGCCCAAATGGTTGAACCAGAAGATGATTTAAACTACTATATCGATGAAGATGGTCGTACTTATATTCTTGATGAAAATGGTTATCGTCTTTATGATGATGGATTAATTTATGGAGTTGATCCCCTAACTAATGAAAAAATAATTTCTGTTTGTTTAGAAGATGAAGCGGGCAAACGTTTTCTTGCAACTTACATTGATAAAGATCGTAATCTTTTAGTTCTTCAAAATGATCCTAAAGTTTATCATTTAGATGAAGAAGGGTATTTAGAAGTTGTAAAAAATATGGACTATATCCATCATACCCGTTAAATTAAATAAAGGTGCAGTATGAATTACATCAAAGGTAAAATTCGCAATATCATATATCAAAATAAAGAAAGTGGCTATGTTGTAGCCGTTTTTCGCGTTAAAGAAACTAATGATAATAAAATGCTCGAGTATGTCAATAAAACTGTTACTATCACTGGTGTTTTTTTAGATATAAATACTGAAGAAACATATATTTTAAAAGGAAGTCCCCTAAAACATGAGCGTTTTGGCTTCCAATATCAAGTAACTAATTATGAAAAAGAAGAATTATCTACAGAAGATGCCGTAATCGAGTTTCTATCAAGTCCTTTAGTTAAAGGCTGTGGTGAAAAAAGTGCTAAAAAAATTGTTGAGATTTTAGGAATAGATGCGATAAAAAAAATCAAAGAAGATGCCCAAATTCTTTTAACTATTCCAGGCTTAAATGATCAAAAAGCTAAGACAATAAGAGATTCTCTTCTCGCTTATTCTGACGCTGATGATGCTTTACTAAAACTAAAAGAATTAGGTTTTTCTATTCCTGAAGCAACTAAAATATACAAAAAATATCAAGAAAAAACTAAATATATTATTGAATCTGATTTATATGTAATATGTGAAATATTAGATTTTGATAAAGTAGATCGTATTTTTGCCTCCCACCATGAACCTGATAATATTATTAGGATTAAAGCTTGTCTTTTAGAAGCTATGAAAAGATTAAGTTTTAATACGGGAGATACATATTATTACGAACAAGAAATTAAAGATAATTTAAAAAAAGAATTTAATATTATTTTAGAAGGCGATTCATTTGAAGAAGTTATTTATGAATTAGAATCCGAAAATAAAATTGTAATAGAAGGAGAAATGTATTATTTAACTGAATTTTATGAAGCCGAAAAAGATATAACTAATAATTTATATGCTCTATCTAATACTCAAACATCTCCAATTTATGATTTTGAATCCCAAATTCATGAATTAGAAAAAATATCTGAAGTAAAATATAACTTTGAACAGAAAAATGCGATCAGAAAATCATTAGAAAACAAAATAACTATTATTTCTGGTGGTCCTGGAACTGGTAAAACCACCATTATTAACGCTATTGTTAAATTATATAATAAAATTCATGATTACTCGGGTCTTGAGAGTTTAGCCCATATTGCTTTACTTGCTCCCACCGGCCGAGCTAGTAAAAAAATGAGTATGGCAACAGGAATGCCGGCGATGACTATCCATCGTTATTTAAAGTGGAATAAAGAAACAAATAATTTTGGAGTTAATGAATTTCATAAATCCAGCGAAGATCTTATTATTGTTGACGAAATGAGTATGATTGATATTAATTTATTTAATGCTTTATTAAAAGGTATTAGAAGTAGTGTTCAATTAATCATGGTCGGCGATGTTTTTCAACTTCCTTCCGTTGGCCCTGGACTAATCTTAAATGATCTAATTTCCAGTGACTTATTCACTTTCTGTCCATTAGAAAAGATTTATCGTCAAAGTGAAAACTCATATATCCCATATTTAGCCTTAGAAATAAAAAATAAAGATTTATCTGAAGATTTTATTAGTCGTAAAGATGATTATAATTTTTTAGAAATAGATAGTAAATATATAAAAGAAATGATTAAAAAAATATGTATAATGAGCAAAACCAAAGGCTTAAATGAAAATGATATTCAAGTATTAGCTCCTATGTACAAAGGCGAAAATGGTATTGATAATTTAAATATAACTTTACAAGAATTATTTAATCCCCCAAGTTCTGATAAAGAAGAGATTAAAATAGGGGATGTTATATATCGAGAAAATGATAAAGTATTACAATTATTAAACAATCCTGACTGTAATGTTTTTAATGGTGATATAGGTTTTATCCGAAAAATAATCAAAAAAACTAATAAAAATAAAGATTTAATTATTATTGATTTTGAAGGCAATAAAGTAGAGTATACTAAAGAAGATATGCGTGAAATTAAACATGCTTATGCCATAACTATTCATAAAAGTCAAGGAAGTGAATTTCCCCATGTAATCCTTCCTATATCACGAGGATATTATAAAATGTTATATAATAAATTAATATATACTGGAGTTTCTCGAGCTAAAAAAAGTTTAGTTATTATAGGTGAGGCAAAATCCTTCATGATGGCTGTTAACAATGATTATGCTAGTACCAGAAAAACCACTTTAAAAGATAAACTAGTGCATAAATTTATTAAGACTAGTTCATAATAATATTAGAGGTGGAATAAAATGAAAAAGATGATGACTTGTAGTATTATTGCCATGGCGGCCGGCGCAGGAATGATGGCTTATGCCTTAAACTGTGAAAAAACTAAAGCCAAAGCTACTAAACTTGTAAATAATGCGATGGAAATGGCTAATAACAAAATTAATATGATGAAATAGTAATCTAAAAGATTGCTTTTTTGTTGCCATAAAATTATTTCATAAGTTCAATTTAATTTATTTCAAGATGAAAAAAATAATTAAATTTAAATGGGAAAGTTTTACAATATTCGAGAAAAAGAGTTAAAAATCTATAATCAGTGCTGACAAAACATAATAAATTTGTTAATATATATTTGTGAAAGGAAAAAAATGAAAGAATTTAAACAATTGGGAGCCTACGGTTTAGTAATAAAAGATAATAAAATTTTGTTAATTCATAAAAAT
>CANPYU010000006.1 GCA_947588665.1 uncultured Bacilli bacterium
TATATTGCAGTAGAGATAAAGCCAAATAATTATTTTCCAATTAATTTAACTGAATTAAGTTTAGCTAAGGGATTTTTTAGTACGGATATAGAAAGTTTAGATAATTTTACTTTGAAATATACCGAAGAAGAGATAAGATGTGCTATTTTAGAAGATAATCTTTTAAATATAGATAATAGTATGCCGTTGGTAATAATTTATTATGAGAAAAAAGAAATTAGAAAAACAGAGGTTTTAACTAAAAATAAACTTTATAATATGAATAAGTATATAAGAGATAATTTTAGTAATAAAGCTTTTATTAATAAAGTTTATAATTTTTTAAAGAATAAAGTAGATAAGTATTTGGATATTTTTAAAAATCCTCAGAATATTGAAGAATATATGAGGGCTATAAATGAGATACCTTATATAGTTAAAAGAAAGTTATATTTTTATTTAAATGAAAAATAGTTATGAAAGTTATGTTCAATCTTTTAAAGAATATTTATTATATGAGCTTAATTATGCTAAAAAAACGGGAGATACTTATATTCAGGCTTTGAAGTTATTTGGAAATTATTTAATTAATAATAATAAATCTTTTATAAAGTTTAATGAAGAAGAGGCTTTGAAATATAAAGCTTATTTAATTAGTAAAAATTATCAGAATAAAACTAGTTCTTTAAATTTAAGTGCTTTAAGAGCTTTTTATGCTTATTTAGAAGAAATAAAAGTAATTAAAAGTAATCCTTTTAGAAATTTAAAAAATCCAAAAGTAGCAAAGAAATTACCGAATTTTTTAAAACCATCAGAGACTAAAATAATTATAGATTGTCAAAAAGAAGTGGATGATTTAGAGTTAAGAAATATTTTTATTATGGAATTTTTATATGCTACAGGTCTTAGAGTAAGTGAGCTTGTAGCAGTAAAGATTACAGATTTAAATTTTAGTGATGGTAGTTTGAAAGTTATGGGTAAAGGAAGCAAAGAAAGAATCGTGTATTTTAAGGCTTGTAATAAAGATTTAATGAATAGGTATTTAAATAAAGCACGAATTAATATTTTAGGGGCTAAAAATAGTGATTATTTAATTACAAGTAAAAGTGGAAAAGCTTTAACTGTTCGAAGTGTAGAGTTGATTGTGAAAAAATATGCGTTTAAAAATAATATTAAAAGTAAAGTTACACCTCATACGTTTAGACATACATTTGCAACTGATTTACTTAATAATGGGGCTGATATTCGTTCGGTTGGAGAACTTTTGGGACATGAGTCTTTAAGTACAACTCAGATATATACGCATGTTACTAACGAAAGATTAAAGGCTGTTTATAATAAAACTCATCCAAGAAAATAATTAAAAATACTTGTAAAATTAAAAAAACTTAATTATAATCATATTGTAGGGAGGTAAATATGAAGAAAATTAAAATTGTAGGTATTATCGCGGTATGTTTATTGCTAGGTAGTTTAATTATTTATGCTTGTACTCATCATTATGATGATTCACATTTAAGGTTAGAAGGAAAAAGGGTTAGAGTGCCAGAAAATTCTTTTGCTGTTGATGGATGTGAAAATAGTAATGCAGTTTATTGTGAAAAAATTATAGAAGTAAATGGTGAAAAACAAAAGTTAACCTTTGAATATAAAGATATTAAAGATGATGGTTATCCAAAAACTTTTGTGGCTAAAATAAATGGGCATGAATTTTATAAAAAAACAGATTTAAATCTTAATGATAGTATGAGTTATGATACTGTAAGTTATGATTATTTAGTATTTATGAACTTTAAAGTAATGGATGATTATATTGTATTTACTTTGACTGATGGTGAAACTACTTTATATGCGATAGATACTGAAGGAAATATTATATTACAAGAAAAAGAAGTTGATGAAGATGATATGCTTATTAAGGGTACGGGAGATTTTATAACATATAAAGATAATACTATTGAGATATATGCATCGAGAGTTGTTGATGTTTATACTTATAAAGATAAAAGTTTATGTTTTGCAGATGATAAAGATATTGTAGAAGCATATTATACTTATACCCTTAAAAATGGGAAGTTTACTAAAAAGAGAACTAAGACTATTACGGCTAAAGAATATATTAGTAATAAAGATATTACTTGTAGTTAGAGGATTATTCCTCTTTTTAATTGCTATTTTAATAGAAAAAAGTTATAATTAGATAGGTGATGTAAATATGAAATTTAAATATAATTTAGAAAAAAAAGAAGCTCATACCCAGGCACGGTTAGGCTCTTTTATATATAATAATAAAAAATATATGACTCCAATGTTTATGCCCGTAGGAACACAGGCAACAGTTAAGACCTTATCACCAGAAGAAATTAAAGAGATAAATGCGGGAATTATTCTTGCTAATACTTATCATTTATGGCTTAGACCAGGCGAAGATGTGGTACAGATGGCAGGTGGCTTACATAAGTTCATGAATTATGATGGACCAATTTTAACTGATAGTGGAGGATATCAAGTTTTTTCACTAGCAAATAAAAAAGATATAACAGAAGAAGGGGTAGCTTTTAAAAACCATATAAATGGTGATAAGTTAATGCTTACGCCAGAAAAATCTATTGAAATTCAAAATAAACTTGATAGTGATATTGCGATGTCTTTTGATGAATGTCCACCGGCTAGTGCTAGTCATGAATATATGGAAAAAAGTGTAAAAAGAACTATTAGGTGGGCTAAAAGAGGTAAAGATGTGCATAATAATCCTAATCAAATGCTTTTTGGAATTGTGCAGGGTGGAGCTTATGAAGATTTGCGAAAATTATCAGCGGAAGAAACAGTAAAATTAGATTTTGATGGCTATAGTATTGGGGGTGTTGCTAATGATAATGAATCAAAAGAAGATATGTATCATGCGATTGATTACTCGATTCCTTATTTGCCTCAAGATAAATTACGTTATTTAATGGGGGTAGGAGAACCTATAGATTTAATCGAAGGAGTTATAAGAGGAGTTGATATTTTTGACTGTGTTTTACCAACAAGATTAGCTAGACATGGTCATGCTTTTACAGATAAAGGGAAAATTAATATTAAAAATGCCAAATATAAAAAAGATTTTACACCAATTAGTGATACTTGTGATTGTTATGCGTGTAAACATTATACTAAGGCTTATATTAGGCATTTAATAGTTGCTAATGAAACTTTTGGGGCGAGACTTTTATCTATTCATAATATTCGTTTTTTAGTTAAATTAATGGAGGATATAAGAGAATCTATAGAGGAAGATCGTTTATTAGAATTTAAGGATGAATTCATAAAAAGTTATTATGGAGGCAATAATGAATAAGAAAGCGATTATTTTAACTATATTTGTTATTATAGGGATGATTGTGCTGCCAACAATATATAAAATATATAAAGAACATAATGATAATTTGATTAAAGTTGTAGAAAAGGAATTTTTATATCAGGCAAAAAAATGTTATAATGCTCAGATTTGTAAAAATGAAATTGTAACTTTAAAAGAATTATATGATAATAATTATATTAAAGATAAGCTTACTAATCCTTTAACAAAAAAGTATTATGCTTTAGATTCAAAAGTGAATGTAGTAACATCTAAAATTGAGTTAACGAGCTAATTTTTTTAGCTTGATATTTTTACCGAAAGAACCACCTAATAAGCTACTAATAAGAAGGATAATATAATAAATTAGACGATCGAGATTAATATTACTTCTAAAGAATATTAAGTTAATTAAAATTAATAAAATAATCATAATTAAACCTAATTTGAGACCTAATATATAACCTTTATCTTTGCTTTTAGAACTAGCAAGGGTACTTATGATAAAAAAAGATACCGCGGTTAGAATTATAGATAATTTTGATAAAAAAGTACTATTAATACTTGTTAAATTGATAAGAGTAGTTAAAAAAGCAATAACTATAATCAAAATAAAGAAAAGACCTAGATATTTTAAGTAATCTAAAATTTTCATTTAATCACCTAATAAAATATATTCTTTGATTAAAATTATATGATTAAACTCATAATATAAATGGTGATAATATGGAATTATTTAATGTGGTATTTAGAACATTATTCTTTTATTTCTTTATAACTTTAGCTTATAGAATTATGGGAAAAAGAGAAATAGGTCAGTTAGGCATTATTGATTTAATAGTGTCCATTTTAATTGCAGAGTTAGTAGCTATAAGTATAGAAAATATTAATGATTCAATATTTTTAACAATTATGCCTATAACTTTATTGGTAATATTAGAGCTTGTTTTGGCTTATATATCTGTTAAATCGCGAACATTTAGAACAATATTTGGGGGTAAACCTTCTCTTATTATTGTTAATGGGAAAATTAATTATCATGAAATGGTTAAGCAACGTTATAACATGGATGATTTACTTCTCAGTTTAAGACAAAAAGAAATTAGAAATGTTGAAGATGTAGAATATGCTTTTTTAGAACCTAATGGAAAATTATCAATTTTTAAATATAATTTCTTTAAATTAAAAAGTGCTTATCCAATGCCTTTGGTAGTTGATGGAAATATTCAAACTAAAGCTTTAAAATATATTCATAAATCTAAAATATGGCTTGAAAAAGAATTATTGAAGAAAAATTTAGATTTAAAAGATGTTTTTTATGCTTTTTATAAACATGATAAAATTTATTTAGTGAAGAAAAGTGAGACTTATAAGTAAGAATACAAGAGATAAAATTTTTCTTGTCTTTTTATTCATATTTATTATATAATATAATATACATTAGAGGTGCTAAAATGCAAGAATTATTAAAAATATATGATTTTATTAATAATGAAATATTAGAGGAAGAAAATTATTGTTTAAATTATCAAAATAATATGTCAGAAATTATTCGGAATTTTTATGATAATATGCCAGAACATAAAGAAATAGAGAATTACTTGGGAAAAATGGATTATTTAACCTATAATAAATTAATATCTAATAAATTGATTCTTTTTGTAAGAGATAAATATAATAATATTGCAGAAAGAAAAAGAGAAATAGAATACTTAAAAATAGCTAAAAATAGTATAGGAAGATTAATCCATAATATATCTGGGGTAAAAAAGGAAGATTTAAAAAATGTTTGGGAAAGAATGAATTATATAGTAGATTATTCTAAAGTAGAAGAAGATGTTAATATATATAATTTTGATCATAATATTTTGAGTTTAAATAAAACAATATATCCTTATAAGGATTTAAGAATAGAAGAGTTTTTAAATTTTTATATTAATATGAAATATAGAAATGGAAGTTTAAATATAAGAGATGTTTATAATATATATTTAATGAAAAAAGAAGAAGGAAAAAAATTAAATTTGACAAAATGAGAATTTTGTGATAGAATAAGCTCCGTTAATTAAAAAAGGGGGATATTTTATGTATAATGAAATTGAAATAATTAACCAAAAAATAGCAGATTTACAAAGTGAGTATAATTACTATTTAGAAAATATGAAAGATATATCAGAACAAAATGAAGCATATTTAAAAAAGTTTGTTAATAGTTATTATCCAGTAGGGGTAGATACTCATAGTACTCCAAGAGAAAACGTTATACGTTTTGCTTTAAAAGCTTTATATGATGAGAGAATTAAATTAAGAGCAGAAAGAGAAAAAAAGATTAGTATAGCAATAGATAATGCTTGGTTAAATGTCGATGAAGTAATTAAAATTTTAGATAAGTTTGGTATTTATTATCGAACTATTAGATATGGGGTTAGAACCTTATTAGTACCACAAGATTTTGTTCTTTTGAACAATACAATAGATGGGGCTAAATTAAATGCGATGGTGGCTGCTCGTTTAAATGTGGGCAATAAAAAAGAAAAAGATATTACAGTAATGTCAATGTATCGCAATGATGGAGGACATATATCTTTAAATAGAGAACTTGGAGTTTTAACTTCAGCTTTAATGGTAGATGATTTAAGAGGAATACCAGTTTATAAAAGAGAAAATGATAATATTGCTATCAATGAAGAAATAGTTAATATATTTCCTTATGAGGTTATAGCTTTTATAGAATATTATATAGCTCTTAAAAATAAAAATAGAAATGTTACAATTGATGAAGCTTATCAAGATTATAGTCAAAGTTTAAACTTAGTTAAAGCGTAGTTTTACGCTTTTTTGGTTGTATAATTATTTAAAATGTGGTAAACTATAAATGGAAAGCGATAATAGAAGATAAGTAATATATGATTTTTAAATAGAGAGTTCATGGTTGGTGGAAATGAATTAAAATAGTATAAGAAATCTACTTCTAGAAGTGGAACTAATCATTCCCGTTTGATCCGCGTTAGGGATTTAGAGTGATAAAAAAGGATGGTACCGCAGAATTTGCTCCTGGGCAAGTTTTGGGGTTTTTATTTTTTTAGGAAGGTGAGAAAATGATTGATATTAAGCTTATTAGAGAAAAAAGGGATTTAGTAAAGGAAAACATAAAGAAAAAGTTTCAAGATGAAAAGTTACCTTTAGTTGATGAAGTTTATGAGTTGGATAAAAAGGTAAGAGAATTAAAGCAAAAAGGGGATAATCTTCGAAGTGAAAAGAATAATGTCAGTGGAGAAATTGGCATGCTTATGCGAGAACAAAAAAAAGATGAAGCGCTGGAGAAGAAAAAAAGAGTCGAAGAAATTAATAAAGAATTAATGGATATTGAAGAGGAAGAAGCTAAAATAAATGAAGATATAAGAACTAAAATGATGGTTATTCCTCAAATAATTGATGAAAGTGTTCCAATTGGCAAAGATGATTCTGAAAATGTGGAAAAAGAAAGATTTGGAGAGGCAATAGTACCAAATTATGAAATTCCTTATCATGCGGATATTATCGCAGCATTTGAGGGAATGGATAAAGATGCAGCAGGAAGAACAAGTGGAGAAGGATTCTATTATTTAATGGGAGATATTGCAAGACTTCATGAGGCAATGCTTGCTTATGCGAGAGATTTTATGATTGATAAAGGTTTTATTTATGCAATACCACCATTTATGATTCATGGGAATGTAGTGGAAGGAGTAATGTCTTTTCCTGAAATGCAAGCGATGATGTATAAAATTGAAGGAGAAGATTTATATTTAATTGGAACTAGTGAACATTCAATGATTGGTAAATTTAAAGATCAAATATTAAAGAAAAGTGAACTACCAATTAGGATGACTTCTTATTCGCCATGTTTTAGAAAAGAAGGCGGTTCTCACGGGTTAGAAGAAAGAGGTTTATACAGAGTACATCAATTTGAAAAACAGGAAATGATCGTTATATGTGAACCAGAAGAGTCAATGGAAAATTATGAGAAAATGTGGCGTTATAGTGTGGAGATATTTAGAAACTTTAATATTCCTGTAAGACAACTCGAATGTTGCAGTGGGGACCTTGCTGATTTAAAAGTAAAATCTTGTGATATTGAAGCTTGGAGTCCAAGACAACAAAAATATTTTGAAGTATGTAGTTGCTCTAATTTAGGTGATGCTCAAGCAAGAAGACTGGGTATTAGAGCTAAAGGAGATAATGGAACTTATTATGTACATACTTTAAATAATACAGTTGTTGCTACTCCTAGAGGGTTAATTGCACTACTCGAGAATAACTATAATGAGGACGGTAGTGTAACAATTCCAGAAGTACTTCGGCCTTATATGGGTGGAAAAGAGAAAATTGAAAAGAAATAGATAATTTAATGGTTATTTTATAAAACCAAGTTGATTAGCTGTTTATAAAAGGAAATTACAATATTTCTTTTTATTTAATTAAGTTACCTATAAAATTTAAAATTAAAATGTGATTGAAGAAAAATGCCACAAGTGGCAAAAATCTTCAATGAAATAAAATGATTAGATTTGCATTAAAATAAAGTATATTTAATTAAGCAGGAGGTTTTAATGAAAAAATTATTTGAAAAAGTTAAAAAGCATAAATTAAAAATATTGGTAATAAGCATTGTTCTGTTATTGGTTTTAGCTATATATATCATATTTTCTTATGTAATATATATTCCTAAATATCCTTATACTCAAGAATATATTCCGGGAACAGGTAATATAAAAGGTGATGTTAATTTAGATAAGTATAAAGAAAAAGAGCTCTCAATTGGGGCTAATCAATATGGATATGCAGTTTTTAAAAATCCTAAAAATGCTTTTAAATATATTAAAGAGAATTATAAAAAAGGGATAAAATTGATTCAAAAAGAGTATCATTTAGCTCCACTTAATCAGTTTAATTATGAAAAGTATGGGATATATGGTTGTCAAGTAATTGGAGGCACTAAACAGGAGCGTGATGAAGCTTTTTATGTTTCAGGATTTTTGGATATTTATGAAAATAGTTTTAAGGGTTCTTAATTGATTTAATAGTTTATTTGATAGTTCTTAATAGGGACTATCATTATTTTTGGCTTAAAATAGAGGTTAGCTTATTATTTTCGTATCTTGTTTTATTAAAATAGCTATGTTATACTAATTTAAAGGAGAAGTAATGAAAAAGAAAGCTTTTTTGATAATTATTTTGGGGTTGGTTATAGGAGTATTTTTATATTTGTTATATTATTTTAATGTAGTTCCTCATAAAAAGTATACAAATGAAGATTTTAAGATAGAAGCATATAAAAGTAAAATAGATAAAGATAATGATGGAATAGATGATGAGACAGATATATTAGAAAGTGTTAAAGCTTATTTAGCTACTAAACCCAAATATAAGAGTAAATATTATGGGACGGGTTATCCTGATGATAATTATGGAGTTTGTACTGATGTGGTCGCGTTTGGTTTTAAGGGAGCAGGATATGATTTAAGAGAGTTATTAAATGAAGATGTTAAAAATAATCGGCGGGAAGATTATAATATAGAGGTTGTAGATAAAAATATTGATTTTAGAAGAGTTAATAATTTAAATACTTATTTTAAACATACGGCGATTAGTTTAACTTTGGATATTAAAGAAATTACGGAATGGCAGGGAGGAGATGTAGTCGTATTTAAAAATCATATTGGAATAGTATCAGAGCATCGTAATAGAAAAGGTATTCCTTTTGTTTATCATCATGCGAGTGCAAAACAAATTAATTATGAAGAAGATGTATTAAAACATTATGAAATAATAGGTCATTATCGGGTTAGTTAGGAGAAATTATGAAAAAATTCGTTGATAATAAGTTATTTTGGTGGGGAGCTTTAGTTTTATTAATAATTATTGGGGTAATATTATGTTTTATGAATAAAAATTTTAAAGATACTTATTTATTTTTAGATGGGGTTAATTTAGAAGATTTAGAAAATATAAATAATGGTTTACTTTTGGAAATTAAAAATAGAAGTATTAAATGTGATGCGGTTAAGCTTGAGGTTTATATAGATGGAACTTATAAATATTATGATACTAATTTAAATGGGTCTAATGAAGAAGTTAATGAGACTGATTATAGATATGATGATCCATTAGTAGGTAGATATGATTATGATATAACTAAAATATTTAAAGGAATTAAAAGACCTAGTGATAAAACATATATAATAACAACGGGTAAGAATGAAGAATATTATACCGATATAGAAAATAAAGCTTTAAAAGAATTTTTGGATAGTATAAATGTTAATTTAGATTTGTGTATAAGTGTACAAGTGCCAGAAGAATATTATAAAGTTAAAAGTATTGTATATAATTCAAAAGAGAATAAAAATTCTTGTCTTGAAGCTTTAGAAGAAATATATAAAGATGATAATTATACTTATTATTTAAAGTGCCTTAAAAGTGAAGATATTATGGTAACATATGAAAATGGGAAGACGGAGGATATTAAAAAGGCTTTTAAAAGAGGTTATATTAAAGTAAGTGATTTAGATAGATTTGATATTGATTATATTAAAGAAGAAAAATAAAAAGATTATTTTGAATTCTTTTTATTTTTAAGAAAATATATTATACTAGTTAAGTATTTTGGGAGGTATTTATGGTTTACATGTTTTTAATTTTATTAATTTATAATCTTTTATTTTTGATTAATACTAAACTAGATGAATATATAGAGAATAAAGTATTAGATGAATTACAAGCTTTTTATGATGCTAATAATATTATTTTTGATAATAGAGAAGAATTGATGGTGGAAGCTTTAACTTATAGGTTAATTGCGGAGTTACAAAGTGGAGCTTGGGTAAAATATATTCCTATTTTAGGAATATATAATAATATTAAAAGTATTCATTATTTAAAAGAAGATATAGGTGATTATGAATTTTTTTTAGTTCAATGTTATGGAGATTTGTTATTTTCTCATAAAAAAGAAGAAAAGAAAAAAGAAAAAGCAAAGCAGGAGTATTTTATAAGTATAGAAAAAAATAATAAATATTTAACTATTTGGTTTCAATATGATGGTATAGATTTAAATATTATAGATGCATGTAAAACTGTTAAAGAATTACCTTTAAAAGAACAGTATAGGTTACTTTATGAAGGATTAGAAAATGTTTTAAATAAAAGAGCTAAGATAAATCATTCTATTTATTTAGATAAGATATTAGATGATAATATGTTACAAGTTGTAGAAGATAAGTTTTTAGGTAGAAAGCTTTTAAAATAATTTTTATTAGAGAAAATGTTTGACAGATATTTAATTTTAATAGTATAATGGGGTTATAAGTAAGGTGGAGATATGAAAGAACAAGAGATACTTAAAAGACTTGCTAAATCTAAGTTTCGTTCTTCGTTTCATTTGAAAGAGCAAGATTTATTATATATTAAAAATAAAGGTATAGATAAGATAGAAGAACATGCTTATCTTTTTATTAATCAAAGATTAAAGCCTAAGATTATTCCTAATAATGGGAAGCAAACTCCTTGGAAGGGACATCCAGTATTTATTTCGCAACATGCGACAGGGACGTGTTGTAGAAGTTGTTTATATAAATGGCATCATATAAGTAAAGATAAAGAATTATCACAAGAGGAAGTTAATTATATTGTACGAGTTATTATGCTTTGGATAAAAAAAGAATATAAATAGAAAGTTAATTTAGGTGGGTAAATGGAAGTATGTTTAAATAATAGGGTAGTTTCTGTTAAAGTTGTAAGAAAAAATAATAAAAATATTTATTTTAGATTTGATAAAGATTTAAATTTGGTAGTGACGGCAAATAGATTTGTAAGTTTAAAAGAAATAGAAAGATTAATTATTAAGAATACTAAATCTTTAGCTAATATGTTAATTAAATTAGAACAAAAACAAGTGAAAGAAAATGAATTTTGGTATTTAGGAAATAAATATAATGTTATTTTTGATGAAAAAGAAGATTTAGAGTTTGACTGTGGGGTTATTAAATGTAGAGATGAGGTTACTTTAAGTAAATTTTTAAAAAAACAGACAATAGAGATATTTAATGATGAAATATTAAAAATGAGACAGATAATTAAGACACCAGATTTTAGTTTAAAAATAAGAAAGATGAAAACTAGATGGGGTGTTTGTAATTATAAGAATATGACAATAACTCTTAATTCAGAATTAATTAAATATCGAAAAGATTTACTTAGATATGTAATTGTTCATGAAATGTGTCATTTTTATCAGCATAATCATGGGCCTTTATTTTGGCAGATGGTGGCAAAGTATTATCCTAATTATAAAGAAGCTAGAAAGGAGTTAAGAAGTTAATGAAAATAGAGAGTTTAAATAATAATAAAGTAAAAGAATGGGTTAAATTGCAAGATAAAAAATATCGGGATGCTACTAATAGATTTTTAATTGAAGGAGATCATTTGCTTAAAGAAGCAATGAAAATGGGAAAAGTTAAAGAAATTATTAGTGATGATAGAATTTTTGAATGTGCGGGTATTCCTTTTTATGAAGTAAGTTTAGCTATTATGAAGAAGTTATCGAGACAAGTTAGTGGTACGAATGTTATCGCGGTTGTAGAAAAAAATTTAGAAAATAAATTAGAAGGAAATATTTGTTTACTTGATAATATTCAAGATCCAGGGAATTTAGGGGCAATAATTAGAAGTGCCGTAGCTTTTAATATTAATACTATTGTTTTAAGTAAAGATACAGTTGATTTATATAATGATAAAGTAATACGGGCTAGTGAAGGAATGATTTTTAAACTTAATTTTATAAAAAGAGATTTAGAGGAAGTAATACAGGATTTAAAAAAAGATAATTATATTATATATGGAACTAATGTTAAAAAAGGGGTTAATTTAAAAGATGTTAGCTTTAAGGGAAAAACTGCCATCATAATTGGAAACGAGGGTAAGGGAATGAGTGCTGAGTTAGAAAGTAAGTGTGATACTTTAATAAATATTTTAATAAGTAATAAATGTGAAAGTTTGAATGCAAGTATTGCGGCTAGTATCATATTTTATGAAATGAGTAATTAGGTATTTTATGCGAAAGTTTGGAGAGAAGAAAGTACATAAAATACATTTAAGTGAACAAGAGATATATCAAATTGTAACAAGAGAAATAGAAGCTAGATTAGATGTTTTAAATTTAGTTATTATTCCTAGTATAGAAGGAGAAATAGTTAAATATAATTTTTTTTATTGGTATTTTTTAGATGGGTGTTGGCTTATGGATAAATTTCAATTAGATATTAATAATTTTCAGAAATTAATTGAAATTGGTTTAAAGAGAAAGTATCGAAAAATATTGGTGGATATAATTGTCAAACCAACAAAAATAAAGTATAATATATATTATAAAGGACTAATTGGGGAATATCAAAGAATACGAGAGAGGAAATACTAAAATGAGTTATATTTATTTAGGCAAAATTACTAATACTCATGGACTTAAAGGGGAAATTAGAATTTTAAGTGATTTTTTAAAGAAAGAAGAAGTATTTAAAGAAGGATTTAATATCTATATTGGTCAAAATAAAATAAAAGAAGTAATTAAGAGTTATAGGCATCATAAACAGTATGAAATGATTACTTTAGAGGGTATTAATAATATTGATGAAGTGTTAAAGTATAAAGGAGAAAAAGTTTATATTTTAAAAAGTGATTTAAATTTAGCTTGTGATGAAGTATTATTAGAAGAATTAAAAGATTATATAATAGTTAATGGTAATAATAAATATGGGTATGTAAAAGATTTTTATAAAACAAAAAATAATATTTTATTATATATCCAATATAATAAAAATTATTATATACCTTATATGGAAGAATTTATTAAAAGTATAGATAAAGTTAAAAAAGAAATATTAGTTCCAAGAGTGGAGGAGTTATTATGAGATTTGATATTTTAACTTTGTTTCCTAAAGTAATAGAAGCTTATATAAATGAAAGTATAATTAAAAGAGCAATTAATAATAAATTATTAATAATAAATATCGTTAATATAAGAGATTTTACTTTGCTTAAAAATGGACAAGTAGATGATACTCCTTATGGAGGGGGATCAGGAATGGTGCTTATGTGTGAACCAGTAGTAAGAGCGATAGAATCAGTTAGAAATGAAGAAAGTTTAGTTTATTTGCTTACTCCACAGGGCCAAATATTTAATGATAATAAAGCTTCAGAGATGGTTAATAAAACTAAGCATTTAATACTTGTATGTGGACATTATGAAGGATTTGATGAGCGAATACTTAATTTTGTAGATGGAGAGATAAGTATTGGGGATTTTGTGTTAACAGGAGGAGAGTTGCCAGCGATGGTAATAATGGATGCCATAGCGAGATTTATTCCAGGAGTTATAAAAGAAGATTCATTTAGGAATGATTCTTTTAAAGATAATTTATTAGATTATCCTTTATATACTAAGCCTAGAGAGTTTAGAGGTTATGTAGTACCAGATATTTTGTTAAGTGGAGATCATAAAAAAATTGCTCAATATCGAGAGAATGAAAAATTAAGAGTTACTAAAGAGAAAAGACCAGATTTATTAAAGTAGGTGATTTAATGAAAAGTTTTGTAATAAAAAGAATAGATAAAGAATTAGAATTAAATGAACCATTGTGGGTTATAAAAGGGTTTAAGTATGTTCCTAAAATAAAGAATAAACTTAGAGTAAGTGAAATGACTATTGTTAATCCAGAAATTATTTATGCATTGGTGGCGGCGAATTTTAATAAAAAATATAAAAAAATATTAGAACTTTATTTATTAATATTACAAAATGATGATGAAGACGCTGCAGAAGGATATTTAATGCGGGCTTTAGATGAAATTGCAAAATTAAGATCTATAATAATTAGAAAATATGAAAAATTATTAAAGAAAAGAGATATAGAAAAGTTTTTAAAGAGACTAAAAATAATAGAAAATGAACTTAGAAGTAAAATAATAGATTTTAAATTAATGCAGGAGATAAAAAAGCAAGTACCAGAAAAAGAGAAAAGCAGATAAGTAGTATATTAAATAAAAAATAGTAAATAATAAGAAGGGGTTAAAAAAAAGCTTGAAAAATTTGGTAAAATAAGTTATAATAACTGATAGTTAGTTACGACTCCGTAGCTCAGCTGGATAGAGCAATCGCCTTCTAAGCGATCGGTCGAGCGTTCGAATCGCTCCGGAGTCACCAGTGGAAATTTGTCTGATTTTTTCGGACTTAATATAAAAACTCTTAGGTGATGAGCTTAAGAGTTTTATCATGGAAAAATTTAAAGTAATTTACAAATAGAAATAATAATAGTATAATTAAAATAGGAGGAAAGAAATGAAAAAATTAAAAAAAATTGGTTTATTAATAATTATATGTGCATTATTTATGGTGGGATGTAAAAAAGAGGATTTTAAAACTGGAGAAGTAGATGATTATAAGTATGAAGAGACTAGTGAAGAAACTAACTATGTTAAAATAGTAGTTAATAAAAATAAAGTTATATTAGTGGAATTATATCCTGATATTGCGCCGATTACTGTGGAGAACTTTAAAAAATTAGTTAATGAGCATTTTTATGATAATATGATTTTTCATAGAGTAATAGAAGATTTTATGATTCAAACTGGTGATCCAGAAGGAACGGGTTATGGAGGATCTTACGAACAAATAAAAGGGGAGTTTAATGATAATGGAGTTACTAATACCTTAAAGCATGATAAAGGGGTTGTATCAATGGCTCGAGGAGAGGATATGGATTCTGCGAGCAGTCAGTTTTTTATATGTGTAGAGGATAATGAAAGTTTAAATTATTTAGATGGCAAGTATGCTGCTTTTGGCAAAGTTATTGCAGGATATGAATATGTAGAAGATATTTCTGAAGTAGAAACTGATATGTATGATAAACCAATAAATAAACAGACTATGGAGAGTATTAGATTTGTTAAAGTTACTAAAAATTAGTTTTCTTTAAAAGTGGCAATAATTTTATCATTAACTTTAAAAATGACATTTTCAATATTAAAAGTATCTTTTAGAGAAAGGGCTATGGAATATTTGACTTCTTCTTTAATGTTTTCTTCAGGTAAATCAAAGATTTCGTTATTAAAACTTAAAGAAATTTGATTTTCTAAAGTTTCATAATTTAGAAGTTCAACACTGGAGGTAAGATAGCTTATTAAGTTAGTCTCATATATGGGGCTACTTTTTAATTCTTCAATTATAATTTCTATTTTATTATTATTTTTATTATCTATTTTAGTGATGGGAATATAATAAGTTAAATCATCTTCTTTACCAACATAATAAATGGTAGTTTTAGTAGAATCTTTAATACTTTTAAGATCATATACTTTATTTATACCAAAATTACGATTTAACGTGTTAGGTAATTTAATTTTACTTTTAGGTAATATTTCTAATTTTTCTTCTTCAATAAAAATCATTATTTCTTTGACTTCTTTTAATTCAGTTAAAGTATAAATTAAAGATTCAATTAATTTTTCTTCCATATCTTTAGAAACGTTTAAAAAATCTTGAGAAAAACTTATTTTTAAAAGTCCTTTATCTAAAGATAAATTTAAGATGCGAGTATTTTTAGGAATTATTTCTTTAAAGTTTTGGGGAACAGTTTCTTTTTTTGGATTATCAATTGTTAAAGCAGCGATTAATTCTTTTATTTTGGATATAGTGTCATTTTCACTTGATACCATAGTTGTTCTAATAATGTAATTATCTTTATTTAATAAATAGATTGGGGTGGTATTTACAGTGATATAGTTAGTAGAACTTTTAAGATATTCTTCTTTATTACTTGGAAAAAAGTAGAGAATAGAAAGGATTAATAAAGCAAGAGTATAAACCATGATTCTTCTTTTTAAGCATCTTTTAAGCATAATCTTCACCTATTAATATATATGTTAAATTTAAGCTTAATATTTAAAAAATCTCCGGTTAAGGAGATTAAATTATAAAGTTATTTCGCCTAATTTAAGTAATTCAACAACTGCTCCAGCTCGTCCTTTAACTTCTAGTTTTTGCATAGCGTTGGAGATATGATTACGAACGGTTTTTTCACTTATTTTTAATGAAGTAGCTATTTCTTTAGTTGATTTATTCTTTACTAATAAATTAAATATTTCTTGCTCTCTTTTAGTCAAAATACTTCTTTTCATATATACCTTCCTTTCACATTTATGATGTATCTAGTGTATTTTATGAAAGAAAGGTTAATTTGGTTAAATAAAGGGCCTAATTATCAAATTTAACAGTAATATATTTATCTTCGTTATATAATTTACTAATACTTCTAATAATATTATTAGCTAGTTTGACATCATGAGTTTTAGAAGCAACAGTTACTTTAATCGTGTTTTTATCAATATTAACATAAGAATCTAATTTATATTCATCTTTAATTAATTTTTCAATTGTTTCTTTAGCACTTTCATTTTTATTAATATTTTGAAGTTCTTCATATGCATTATTTTTTTCTTCTAATGTTGCTGTATCATCAAGTAATATTTGCTCTAATTCTTCAATTTTGGCTACCATTTGTTCTTCACCGGCAACTTTTAGAGCAATGATGGTATCATTTTCAGATATTACTACTTCAGTACTTTCATTATTATTTTTAGATACTTCTAAAGTGGATAAGGCATCATCGGTCATAGTTAAATAATAAATACTTAAAACCATTATAATGGAAAAGAGGGTTATAAACCATAAATTTTGTTTATTAATCATAATTTAGATCCTTTCTTATTTCTAATAGATTATATGTTAGATAATAAGAAATATGTTAAAAGAGTAGTTTATTTAAAAAAAGTTTGTTATAATTAAAGTGAGGTTAAGTTATGAAAGATATTTTAATGTATGGTTTTTTGATATTTATTATATGTTCTTTTGTAGGATATTTTATTGAAGTTTTTTGGATTTATTTAGGTTCAAAAAAATTAGTTAATAGAGGTTTTTTATGTGGACCTGTTATTCCAATTTATGGATTTGGAGCTTTACTTATTTTAATATGTCTTTTAAGATATTATAATGATCCTGTAGTAGTATTTGTTTTTGGGGTCATTATTACAAGTGCTTTAGAATATTTTACTTCATTTATTTTAGAAAAAATTTTTCATAATAAATGGTGGGATTATAGTAATAAACCATATAATTTAAATGGGAGGATATGTCTTAGAAATTCTTTTGCTTTTGGAGTTTTGGCTTTAGCTATTGTATATTTAGTTATGCCTATATTAGGAATATTATTTAGTTCTTTTAGTGTTAAGTTTTGGACGATAGTAGCAATTATTACATTTATATTATTTGTTTTAGATGTAATATATTCAACTATTGTTGCTTATAATCTTCGCAATAGAATTATTATTGTGGAAGAACTTAAAAATGAAAAAATAGCAATTATTCCAGTTATATTTGAAAAGAAATTAAAAGAATCTATTGAGGGATTTAAAACTTTTCCTAATAGATTACTTAAAGCTTTTCCAGATTTAGAAAGACAATATCATAATTCTTTTGAAATTATGAAAAAATATAAAGATCAATTAAAAAAAATTAAAAAAGATATGAAAAAGAAAAATAATAAAAATAAGAATAAGAATAAGAAAAAATAGCATCTCAAGGATGCTTTTTCTATTTATTGTTAATCTTTTTTAAAGGATTATAATCTATTCTACCTAAAAGATAATCTGCAGATATGTTAAATTTAGTGCATAAATCATATAAAAAAGGGGTAGCAATAGGAAATTTGCCTTTTTCATAATTGGCAATTACTGGTTGAACTGTTTGTAAAATATTTGCTAAATTAGTTTGAGTTAATTTATTACTTTTTCTTAGTTCTTTTAATCTTTTTTTGGTTAATTCAAGGTTTGTTTCTGTTTTACTATTTTTATAGTTAGGTATATCTGATAAACATAAGATATAGTCTATAGAAACATTAAAAAAATTTGCTAAATTATTTAAATGTTTTGAAGGTAGAATATCATATTGCTGTTCATATTGATTGTAAGCACTTCTTTTAAGTCCTAAAAATTTGGCAACTTCTCTTTGGCTTATTTTCTTTTTAATGTTGCTATATTCTCTTAATTCTTTTAATCTTTCTCCATAATTCATTTTTATTATCACCGTTACAATTTTCTCACGTACCTATATTTTGTATTTGCTTTTGACAGAAACTACTATAATTTTCTTGACAATTTATATTATCAATAATATAATTTTAGTATAAAGAGTGGATTTCTAATATATTAGAAATTGTAATTATATTGGAGAATAGTAAAGGT
>CANPYU010000007.1 GCA_947588665.1 uncultured Bacilli bacterium
AGCATTTGACTTTTAATCAAAGGGTCGAGAGTTCGAATCTCTCGCGAGCCACCATTTGAAAAAACAGCCCTTTTTAGGGCTTTTTACATGTTTTAAAATAATTAATAGATAAATGTTTTTTCTAAAGTATAATCTTCGTATATAATAGGTAAATTATTAAATAAATTAAAATAGTTTAATGTATTTTCTTTAAAATAATCTTCTAAAGGATTATTATTACTAGTTATTTCGACTGTATCTAAAATATTAATATTTTTATCTATTTCTATTAAAGTATATTCGGGATTTATTTCATATATTTTATATAAATTTTGATGAATAGCAACATGAGTTATATAATTATTTAAACCATTTAATGAACCAAAGGGAATAACTCCTAAAAGTATTTCTTTCTTTTTAAGGGTTATGGTATTTATTTTAATAATATGACTTTTAAGAGTAAATACTTGTTTAAATTCTTTAGGCTCTTCTTTTTTAAAAAGTTTTTTATTAGAGGTTTTATTTATACCATATATAGATAAATTTAATTTAATACCATTTGATAATTTTATTTTCTTTTTATCTTCTTCATTATTTAAAATTATTAATTTTAAATTATTTAGATCAGAAATTAAATCTCTAAATTCTAGATAATCTTCTTCTTTTATTTTAGCAATTATTCCTAATAAGTTTATATTAGGATTGTTATTTATTATATTATTTATTTCTTCTATTTCTTGTTTAGTATTTAAGCCATCATAGCCATTAATATCAATATTTAACATGATATTAATATTATCACTTGTTTTAATTTTTTTTAAAATAAAATTGCTTTTTAATAAAAGAATAACATTGTTAATTAATAAATCATAAACATTATCGAGAGTTATTTCACCACCATATATAATAGAAATATTTTTATTGTATTTGCGTGCTAATATTACATCATTAAAATTGTTTATATATAAATAAATATTATTGGGTAAGTATTTTATTAGATACATACCATGAGAATAGGCATTGTTACTGACATCTAATAAAATATATTCATAGTTATATTTATTATTAAAATGATTTAAGTTATAATTTAAATTATCTTTATTTATTTTAATATAGTTTGTGTATTCCATATAATCACCAATTAAATTGTAGCAAATTATGAGACTTAAGTCTATAAATAAAGAGTAAGCTTACGATTATTTGTCAAATTGTTATTTTTGAGATTAAAAATATTGAAAAAAGAAGTTGTTTTTTGGTATACTAGAAATAGAAGTAAAAGGTGATTATATGGCTAAAATTATAAATATAGTTGGGAGAGAGATTTTAGATAGTAGAGGGAATCCCACAGTGGAGGCTGAAATATTTTTAGATAATGGAATAAAGGCTCGAGCTAGTGTGCCAAGTGGAGCATCAACTGGATCTAAAGAAGCATTAGAACTTAGAGATGGAGATAATAGAAGATATAAAGGTAAAGGTGTTTTAAAAGCAGTTAACAATATAAACACTATAATAAAAGATAATTTAATTAATAAAGATTTAGAACAAGTTACTATTGATAGAATTTTAATAGATTTAGATGGAACAGAAAATAAAAGTAAATTAGGGGCAAATGCAACTTTGGCAGTTTCTTTAGCATCGATTAAAGCTGCGGCTAAATTAGAGGGAAAAGAATTATATTCTTATTTATCTAGTGGAAAGGTTAGTTTACCTATTCCAATGGTTAATGTGATAAATGGGGGAGTGCATGCTGATAATAATCTGGATATTCAAGAGTTTATGATTGTGCCAGTAGTTAGAACTATTAAAGAAAGAGTTCGGGTGGCTAGTGAAATATTTCATACTTTAAAAGAGATATTAAAAAAGCAAAATTTAAGTACGGCTGTAGGGGATGAGGGAGGATTCGCACCTAACTTAGAGTATAATACTTTAGCATTAGATTTAATTATGCAGGCAATAATTGAGGCAGGATATACACCAGGAAAAGAAGTGTTTATTGCACTTGATATTGCGGCTAGTGAATTATATGATCAAAACACAAGAAAATATAAGATAGATAGTAATAATTTGAGTAGTGATGAGTTAATTAAATATTATGTCACTTTGGTTAATAGATATCCTATTATTAGTATAGAAGATCCTTTTTATGAAAATGATTTTGAATCACTTGCAGTATTAACTAAATTAATTGGAGAAAAAGTTATGATTGTAGGAGATGATTATTTTGTTACTAATATTAAATATTTAAATCAAGGAGTTAATTTAAATGCAGGTAACGCTATTTTACTTAAAGCTAATCAAATTGGAACTGTAACAGAGATGATTAAAACAATTATTTATGCAAGAAGAAATAATTATAAAATGATTATATCTCATCGAAGTGGAGAGACAGATGATACTTTTATTGCAGATTTTGCTATAGGTCTTTCTTTACCTTTTATTAAAACAGGCTCAATGTCAAGAGGAGAAAGAATTTGTAAATATAATCGATTGATGGAAATAGAAGAGCGATTAACTCAAAAATAATATAGAATATATAGATTAAATATGATAAAATTATAATGGAGGTTGATTAGATGTTTATTGGAGATAATCCTATTCATATAGCGAGTAATGCTGATATTGCTCCTTTAGTTATTATGCCTGGGGATCCTTTAAGGGCTAAATATATTGCAGAAAATTTTTTAACGGATGCTAAATTAGTTACGGATTTAAGAAATATGTATGGGTATACAGGATTATATAAGGGAGTTAAAGTTACAGTGATGGCGCATGGGATGGGAATGCCTAGTGCTAGTATTTATGTTTTTGAGCTTATCCATTATTTTAAAGTTAAAAAGATTATTAGAATAGGAACTTGTGGGGCAGTTAGTCCTAAATGTGATATTGGTGATTTAATTTTAACAAAAGAAATTTTTACTGAATCTAATTTTCCTTATACTTATAATGGATATGTGGGAAATGTAGTAGAGGCAACAGAAAGTTTAAATAAAATAGTTTTAAAGACGGCTGAAGAACTTGATTTAAAAGTTTGGTATGGAATGACTACAACGACAGATGTTTTTGGACCTTATGTAGATTTTGATAAAATATTTGATCGAATTCCTAAATCATATGAAGTTTTAGGAGAAGAAATGGAGGCTTTTGCTGTAAGTCATATTGCTAATAGTATGGGAATAGATGCAACAACTATTATGACAGTTGTAGATTCTAAATATTCGAAAGTGGTTTTAAGTCCAAAAGATAGGGAAACTAAATTAAATAATATGATAACTTTAGGGTTAGAAAGTATTATTAAATAATTTGAAAAATACTAGTTTATATGTTATAATGTAAATATTTCTTTTGTTATGTGGAGAATTTTATGGAATATTTGAAGGATTTAATAAATAATATTATAAGTATTAAAAATCATCTTGATTATAATTGGAAAAATGATATTAATTATAAAAAAATTAATATGAAAGATACTTTAGTAAGTGATGTTTATAATAATCAAGAATTATTAGTAGATATATTAAGTTATAGAGAATATTTAATAAAAAATAATCTCGATATATATTTTAATGAAGTAACCCCTAAATTGAAAGTAGAATAAAAAATAGGAATTCTATTCAATATAAAATTGAGAGTTATACTAAAACTCATGAAAATGGAAAAATTCCTTTAAATAAATGTTTAAATGATATATTTGGAATTAGAATAATATTAGAAGAGAACTTGAATCAAGAAGATATTATCTCTTATATTAAAAATAATTTTGAAAATATTAAGTGTATTAATTCTAATAAAGGGGAGTATAAGGCTATTCATTGTTATTTTACTAAAGGAAATAATAATTTATATCAATGGGAATTACAAATATGGTTATTTAGTGATGAAGAAAAAAATAGAAATTCTCATGCGAAATATAAACAAGCTTATGTTAAATGGGAAAATGAAAGAAGGTGATTTAAATGGCAAGACATTGTATATTTTTAGCAAGTGCTTATTCTATTAGATGTAGAATAGCTATGGATTTTGTAGATATAACATCAGATAAGTATGCAGAAATTTACAAAAAAATTGTAGATAAATGCGGTAAAGATATAAATTTATCTATTCATAATATACCAACAAATGATGATAGTTGGAAATCAGTGGTAGAACATGATTATTATTTTAAAGATGTTAAATTAATTAAGGATTTAGATATGTTTATTAATTTAATTTATAAAGATAGAGATTTGACAGGATTAGACGTAGCTAAATATATAGTTGCTAAATATAAATGTACTCATTTAAAATTAGAAAAGCTGACTTATTTATGTTATGCTGATTACCTTTGTGAAAATAAATCACCTTTATTTTTAGATGAAATATATGCTTATCGTTTAGGTCCGGTTATTAAATCTGTTTTTAAGGCTTATAAAAAGAAGATTTTTAAAGATGAAGAAGATAATAATGTTTTATATGAGAATTTTAGTAAAAAATTACCAAATGAAAGTAGAATATTAGCATCTAGAGATGGAGTTAAAAAGTTATTTAGTATAAATAAGACTTTAGAAAAGTATGCTAAGTTAGATGCTTTAGAATTAGTAGATTTAACTCATAAAGAAAATTCACCATGGTTTAATTCTGGTGAGGGTAAAAATTTATATCAAAAAATTGATGATGATACAATAATAAAATATCATAAGTATGAAACTATATAAAAACATGTTTAAAGATTAAATTAACGATTTTATTAATTCAAAAGGCATATTAAGAAGTTTAAAATAATCAACTATGTGTACATATAGGAATAATAAAATAGGACTAGTTAATATTATAATTAGCACTTACTATTGACAAGTGCTAATTTTTGATTTATAATCATGGTTATTAGAAAGGATGATTTAGATGTATCCAAATATGAATAATAATGAAGAAGAAAATGTTTTAGAAAAATATGGACGTGATATAACTGAAAGTGCTAAAAATAATAAGATTGACCCGGTTATCGGGAGAGATGAAGAGATAAGAAGCATTATTCGAATTTTATCGCGTAAAACTAAGAATAATCCCGTATTAATTGGTGAGCCAGGAGTTGGAAAAACGGCTATTGTTGAAGGGCTTGCGATGCGTATTATTAAGGGTGATGTTCCTAGTACTTTAAAAAATAAGCGAATTTGGTCTTTAGATTTAGGTGCTTTAATTGCGGGTGCTAAATATCGTGGGGAATTTGAAGAAAGACTTAAAAAAGTCTTAAAGGAAATTAGTGATTCGAATGGAGATATTATCCTATTTATAGATGAAATTCATATGATTGTTGGAGCGGGAGCAGAAGGGGCTATGGATGCTGGTAATATGCTTAAACCAATGCTTGCTAGAGGAGAAATACATTTGATTGGAGCAACAACATTAAATGAATATCGAGAATATATTGAAAAAGATGGAGCATTAGAAAGACGTTTACAAAAAATACAGGTTAGTGAACCAAATGTGGAAGATACTATTACTATTTTAAGAGGTTTAAAAGAAAGATTTGAACTTTTTCACAGTGTGAATATTAAAGATAATGCGTTAATTAGTGCGGCGATGCTGGCTGATAGATATATTACAGATAGATTTTTGCCTGATAAAGCTATAGATTTAGTTGATGAAGCTTGTGCAACAATAAAGATGCAGATGACTTCTAGTCCGACTAGTTTAGATTCTTTAACAAGAAAGATTATGAGTTTAGAAATTGAAAGAGAAGCTATAAAAAAAGAAAAAGATGATATTTCAAAAGAAAGAAAAATAGCTTTGGATAAGGAAATTGAAGAATTAAAAGCTGAAGAAAATATTATGCGTTCAAAATGGGAAGAAGAAAAATCATTAAATGATGATATAAATAAAAAGAAAGAAGAATTAGATAAAGCACGTTTTTCTTTATCTCAAGCAGAAAATAACTATGATTTGGAGACTGCAGCAAGATTAAGACATGGGGAAATTCCAAGACTTGAAAGTGAACTTGAGGCTTTAAGAAATAAAAGTGATTCAAAAATGCTTAGTGATACGGTAGATGACGAAGATATCGCGAGAATTGTTGCTAAATGGACTAATATTCCTATTCAAAAATTAGTTAGTGGTGAAAAAGAAAAACTACTTAATTTAGCAAATAATTTAAAGAAACGAGTAATTGGGCAAGATGAGGCAGTAAAACTTGTGAGTGATGCTATAATTAGGGCAAGAAGTGGAATTAAAGATCCTAAAAGACCAATTGGTTCATTTATCTTTATGGGGCCAACAGGAGTAGGAAAAACGGAACTTGCTAAAGCGCTTGCATATGAACTTTTTGATGATGAAAGACATATGATTAGAATTGATTGTTCAGAATATATGGAAGCATTTAATGTATCACGTTTAATTGGAGCTCCTCCAGGATATGTTGGATATAATGAAGGGGGAGAGTTAACTGAGGCTGTTAGACGTAATCCTTATAGTATAGTATTATTTGATGAAATAGAAAAAGCACATCCAGATGTTTTTAATATATTACTTCAAATACTTGATGATGGTAGAATAACAGATAGTACAGGAAAGTTAATTGATTTTAAGAATACAATTATAATTATGACATCTAATTTAGGTAGTGAATATATTTTAGAAGATAGCAATAGTGATACTAAAGTTATGAATGCTTTAAAACAGACTTTTAGACCAGAATTTATTAATAGAATTGATGAGATAATTATATTTAAAGCATTACAAAAAGATGTTATTTATAGCATATTAGATAAAATTATTCAGGAGACGGAAGAGAGACTTAAAGATTTAAATATTAAGATTAATTTAACTAAAGAAGCTAAAGAATTTATTATTGATAATAGTTATGATGTTTCTTATGGGGCAAGACCAATTAAAAGATATGTAACTCATAATATAGAAACTTTAATTGCAGATAAAATTATTAAAGATGAATTAACGCATAATGCTATTTTAAATATAGATATTAAAAATGATGAACTACTTATTAAGTAGTTTTTTCTAATTATAAACTTGAGTATTTATCCTTTACAAAAATAATATAATTTATTATAATGTTAATAGTCACTATTTTAAAGAGGTGTTAAATTAATGACTAAGAATAAAAGTAAAGAGTTTGATAGTTTAGTTAGTGATATATTAGATAATGAGTATTTTTTGGAAACAAAAAAAGATTTACATCATGGGACAAGTAAATATGAGCATTCACTTAGAGTTGCTAAATTAAGTTATAAGATAAGTAGATTATTTAGAGGAGATTTGAGAGTTGCTGCAAGAGCGGGGTTGCTACATGATTTCTTTTTTGGCACAAGAAAAGAAAAGCCTGAAAATTCCTATTTAAGGCATCCAGTAACAGCGGCTTCAAATGCTAAAAGATATTTTAATGTAACTGATAAGGAAGCAGAAGCTATAAAGACACATATGTTTCATCAGGTTTTATTAAAAAAGCTTTTTCCTTTTATTAATAGGCGAGAGAAAGCTAGTGTTAAAGAATTTAAGCCTAAAAGTAAAGAAGGTTGGATTATTTGTCTTTCAGATTTATTAGTGTCGATTATGGAATTAGAAAGATTTCAATTTACTTATGTTGCTAATGTTTGTTTATTGCTAGTGTTTAATGTTATTATGTTTAAAAATTAATAGTTCATTAAGAGCTATTTTTTTTGATTTGACATATATACATTTGTTTGCTATAATGTGATTAGAATAAACAGGGATAAAAATATATTTAGGAGGTTTTGATGGAAGAATTAACAACTAAAAATAATGAGATTTATAATATAAGAGGAGAAGAAGTAATATTAGATAGTACTTTAGCTTTGGCATTTAATTTAGAGACTAAAAGGATAAATGAAATAGTTCGGAGAAATAAAGAAAAATTTTCTAAAGATAGTTATTTTCAGTTAACTTTAGAAGAGGTTTGTTCTTTAAGGTCGCAATCTGCGACCTTAAAGATGAGCCGAGGACAGCACAGTAAGTATCTTCCATATGTGTTTACCAAAGTGGGAGTAGAAGTATTAGGCGAGGTTATTAAAATTCAAAATAAAGAGATAATTGTTAAAAATATTTTGCAGAATTTTTCATCTAATATATCTTTGATAAGGCCGGTAAATACAGAGAAAATTGAAGATTTAATATATGAAATAAGAGGCAAAAGGGTTATGCTTGATAGTGATTTAGCGCGGCTTTATGAATGCAAAAATGGGACTAAAACTATTAATCTTGCAGTTAAAAGACATCCTAAAAGATTTCCTAATAATTTTATGTTTCAGTTAACTTTTAATGAGTATAGTAATTTGAAGTTTCAAATTGAAACTTCAAGTTTGAATAATTATGGAGGAGTTAGAAAACTTCCATTTGCTTTTACAGAACAGGGAGTCGCGATGTTAAGTGCTGTTCTTAGAACACCAGTCGCAGATAAAGTAAGCGTTATGATTATGAATGCTTTTACTGAAATGAAAAGATATATTTCTCAAGAGTTATTAGAACAAAAATATTATAAAAATATGTTATTAAAGCATGATGAAGAAATAAAATTATTGCAGAAGACGTTTGCTAAGTTTCAAAATAATGAGGAAATAAACACTATCTTTTTTGAAGGAGAGATTTATGATGCTTATTCTAAACTTGTAGATATTATGAATAAAGCTCAAGAAGAATTAATAATAATTGATAATTATGCTGATAAAACAGTTTTAGATATGATAAAGAATATAAAAATAAATGTATTATTAATAACTAGGGGAAGTTTATTAACGAATATTGATATAAGTAAGTATCAAGAACAATATCATAATTTAGAAATAATATATAATGATAGTTTTCATGATAGATATTTGATATTAGATAGTAAGATTATATACCACTGTGGAGCTTCTTTAAATAAAGCCGGAAGAAGAACTTTTTCAATTAATAAATTAGAAGATATAAAGGTTAAAGATATGTTAATTCAAGAAACAAATAAAATAAAGAAATATAATTAAAAAGATAACCTTTTTAGATTATCTAAAGTAAATAAATATGAATAGGGCTAAACATATACAGTAAATAGAAAACTTCCATAGTTTACCTTTTTCAACTAGATTAGATAGCCAACGATAGGTAAAGTATGTAACTATGCAGGCAGCGATTAATCCGGCAATATATGGAGTTAAAAGAGTAGTTAGGGTGCCAGCTTCAATTAAATCATTAACACCTAAAAGCATGGTGGCAACACTGATGGGAAAATAAAGAATAAATGTATATTTAAGGGCAGTTTTTCTTTTCATGCCTATTAAGAGACACGCAACAAGAACTGTGCCACTTCTACTGATGCCAGGCATAATAGTAACCATTTCAAATAGACCAATAATAATGGCATCTTTTAGAGTTATATCTTTATCTTCTTTGGTACCATTTTTATTTCGGATTAAAAATAACATAAGGGCAGTTAGAAGAAAAGCAAATCCTAAAAAATGGAGATTAGTTAATTTTTCTTCGATAAAATCTTTTAAAAGTAAACCAACAATACCAACAGGGATAGTAGATACAATTAAATAAAGACAATATTTAAATTTAGCTTTGTTCTCTTTTCTTTTCTTTTTATTAAAAAGATAAGTAAAAAAAGATTTTACTAAATCAAGGATATCATTTCGAAATATAAATAATATAGCTAGAAATGAACCAAAGTTAGCTACAATTTCAAAGTTTAAATCATTGAACATGTTAGTGTTAAAAATATTTTTAAATAGGAATATATGCCCACTAGAACTAATTGGTAGAGGTTCAGTAAAACCTTGGATAATTCCTAAGATAATATAAATTAAAGTATTCATGTAAATCACCTATTTAATTATATAATATTTTTGGAAATTAAGAAATAAAATTATAAGGGAAATAATTATGTTTAAATTTTTTTTGTATATATTGGGAATTATTTTAGTTAGTGTTGGCATTTTCTTTACAATTATTTATTGTAATTTACTTACTATGGGGTATAGTATTTTAGATTTGGGGAAATTTATTATTAAGAAGCCAGAGTTTTGGTTTATACTTTGGGGATTGATGTTAATTGGTATTGCTTTAGAAAGGTGGATTAAAAATGAATTATTATTACGACATAATATTAAATTGGAACGATTTAAGAGCTTATGAATTTTATGAATGGAATGATACAGATTATTTGGAATTAATTAAAAAAATTCCTTTATTTAAAATTAAACATAAATCTTTTGTAGATATTTTAACACATAATATAAAGTTAAATAAAGATGTAATGGATATAATTCAAGATAAGACCCTTTTAAGTGGTAAAAATTTAGTCTCAAAAATACCTTATGCTTGTTTAGTAACAGATGGGAAGAATGTGCTTGCTTTGGAATTTAGAGAAGATGGAACAAGTATTAATAGGAGTAAGTTACTACTTGATGATGAAATTAATATTTTAGAAGTTACTTATAATTTAAAAGAATATAATTTTATGTATGAAGTGCAAGAAGAAATAGAAATGAATAAAATGCTTAGACAAGAGATGGAAGCTAAACATTTAATTATGTTAGAAATAAATAATTTATATCAGAATAAAGATGATGCTAAACTTAGATATTTATATTATGAATATAAAAAAGAAAAAATAGATGATGTAGAAGTTATTTATCGTAATTTAGTAAATGATATAGATAATTCTTTTAATAAAGAAATATTAAAATTGTATTACATTATAAAGTTATCCTATCATAAAGTGTAAAAAAATGGTATAATAGCACTTGTGGAAGTGATTTATGATGAATTTACCAAATTTAAAAGAAGCTAAAAAAAGAGAGAATAAACCAGTACAAACAATTATGGCATCAAATATAAAAAGTGATAAATTTGAGGGAAAAAAGTTTTATCTTAGAACTTATGGATGTCAGATGAATGTGCATGATTCTGAGGAAATAAAGGGAGTACTTACGAATATTGGCTTTAGAGAAACAGAAAATTATGAAGAAGCTGATATAATTGTTTTAAATACTTGTGCTATTAGAGAAAATGCTCATGATAAAGTATTTGGTTTTTTGGGTAGAGTAAAACATTTAAAGAAAAGTAAACCAGAATTAATCGTGTGTGTGGGAGGATGTATGCCTCAACAAGATAGTATTGCCGATGCTTTAAAAACTAAGTATCCTTTTGTTGATATTGTTTTTGGAACGCATAATATTAGTGATTTAGGAAGATTAATTCTAGAACATCAGGATAAACAGGATATAGAAGTATATTCTATTGAGGGAGATATTTATGAAGATATCCATTATAATAGAGATTCTAAATATACAGCTTGGGTTAATATTATGTATGGATGTGATAAATTTTGTACTTATTGTATAGTTCCTTATACTAGAGGAAAACAAAGAAGTAGAAAAATGGAAGATATATTAAAAGAAGTAGAAGATTTGAAAGAAAAGGGTTATTTAGAGGTTACTTTATTGGGGCAAAATGTTAATGCTTATGGAAAAGATTTGGAGCAAGAGGGAGATTTTGCAACTTTGTTAGAGAATGTTGCTAAAACTAATATTCCTAGAATTAGATTTGTTACTTCACATCCTTGGGATTTTACAGATAAAATGATAGAGGTTATTAGTAAATATGATAATATTATGCCTTATATTCATCTTCCTTTACAAAGTGGAAGTTCTAGAATATTAAAATTAATGGGAAGAAGATATACCAAAGAAGAATATTTGGAATTGTTTAATAAAATAAAAAAAGCCATCCCGCATGTTAGTATTACAACTGATATAATCGTGGGGTTCCCAAATGAAAGTGATGAAGATTTTGCTGAAACTTTAGAAGTTGTTAATAAGTGTCAATTTGACGGTGCTTTTACATTTATTTATTCACCAAGAGAAGGGACTCCGGCTGCATTAATTAAAGATAATATTAGTATGGAAGTTAAAGAAGATAGACTTCAAAAATTAAATGAGCTTGTTAATAAGTATAGCTTAATGCATAACAAAGAGTATGAAGGAAAAACGGTTAAAGTGTTGGTTACAGAACTAAGTGAAAAAGGGAAAAATAAAGTTTGTGGCTATACAGAGACAATGAAACTTGTTAATATTGAGGGAGCAATAGATGATATTGGAAAGATTATTGAAGTAGAAATAGAGGATGCTAAAAGTTTTAGTTTAGATGGAAAAAAAGTAACATTTGTGAAGAATTAATAAAAAAGACTTTTCAAAATATTTAAAATAGCTTATAATGATATTAGTTAGAATAGGTGATAGAATGCGAAGAGGATATAAAATGACTTTGGGTGTTTTAACAATTATGATACTGTTAACATTAACGGTTGGAACAAGTTACTCTTATTATTCTATTTCTGATGTTCAAGATGAGCCTAATAATCTTACTACGACTTGTTTTAATGTTAATTTTACCGATGGGGGAAGTGGTTCTATTAACTTAGGTGGTGGTGATGACAAATATGGATATCCAATAAGTGATGAAAAAGCATTAGCTAGTGATAATTATTATGAATTTACTTTACAAAATACTTGTACTAATGAGAGTTCAGCCCCAGTTAAATATGATATATTTTTAGGTGATACTACTACTGGTACTGAGGAGACAAAATTAGGTGCTGGTAAAATAAAATATAAATTGGTTGAGTCTCCTGGAAGCGAAGCTCCTAGTGGTCCTGGATCTTTGTTGAATGGTTCAACTTATACAATTCCGGAAGTTATAAAAAGTGATACTGGAATGAGTGGAATTACCACCGGTTATAAATTACTTAATGATACTGGAATGTTAAGTCATGATGAATCAAAAAAATATAGATTATATTTATGGATAGATGAATCTGCAGAAAATGATATAATGGGTAAAAACTTTACAGGTAGCGTGATTGTTTATGCATATATGTAATGATTAAACTTTCTAAAATGAAAGTTTTTTTGGGTTTAGTCCTTTTCAAATTATAAAAAATCATTTATAATGTATGATAGTGGAGAAGTTGATGTTAGAATGGATAATAAAAAATTAATAACTTTACTTTGTATATCTATTTTTATTGTCATAATGACAACAGCTGGGGTAACTTATGCTTACCTTTCTTTGAGCGCTGTACAGACTACTCCAAATGTAATTAATACGGCTTGTTTTGAGGTGGGTTTTAATCCATTAAGTGTATTTAGTCCTATTAGTTATCCAATGAGTTCAACAACGGCTTTTAATAAAACACCTTATTCATTTACTATTTCTAAAGGAAATAGTTGTGAAACAAATATAAATTATAAAATATATTTAAATGTGATGGATGGATCTACTCTTGATACTTCGTATATAAAATATTCTTTAGATAAAACAACTGTTAATGGATTAAATTCTACGGTTGATTTACCAGTGGGAGCAGATAAAGCTGGTGTTAAAAGTTCTTATTTGGTTGGGGAAGGAACTCTTACTAGTGCAAGTGAAACTAAAAATCTTTATGTATGGATAGATGAAAGTGCCGGAAATGAAATTATGGGGCAAGAGTTTAAGACACAAATTTTAGTTTATAGTGAACCAATAAGCAGTTAATGCTTTTTTTTATTGAAAAATTATGTTAGAATAAGCACGAAGAGGTGTAATTATGATAAGAAAAAATTTACAAGAATTTAAAAAGTTTATTGCTAGGGGTAATGTGCTTGATTTAGCAGTTGGTGTTATTATTGGGGGAGCTTTTTCATCAATTGTAACTAGCTTAGTTAATAATATCTTAACTCCAATCTTAGGTTTAGTTTTAGGAGGAGTAAATTTTTCTAATTTAGCTATAACATTTAAAGATGCAAGAATTGAATATGGAGCTTTTATTCAAAGTATTATTGATTTTTTAATTGTTGCTTTTTGTATTTTTATGATTGTAAAATTAATTAATAAGTTTATGCATTTACATAAAAAGGAAGAAGAAAAGAAAGATGTTGTACCGCCTAAAAGTGCTGAAGTATTACTTTTAGAAGAAATTAGAGATTTATTAAAAGAAGATACTAAGAAGAAGAGTAAATAATGATTGTTTGTGTTGTTGGTCCGACAGGAGTTGGTAAAACTAAATTAAGTGTTGAACTTGCTAAAAAGTATGATGCTATTGTAGTTAATGCTGATGCTATGCAAATATATAAAGGAATGAATATTGGAACTGCGAAAATAAAAGAGGAAGAAAAAGAAAACATTCCGCATTATTTATTTGATGTATGCGACGTAAAAGTTAATTTTACAGTTTATGATTATCAAAGAAAAGCTAGAGATATTATAGAAAAATATAAAAATAAAAATATTATATTTGTAGGTGGTACAGGTTTATATCTTAAAGCAGCTTTATATAATTATGTTTTTCAAGATGAAGATAATGATAATAATAATTATGATAATTTAAGTAATGAAGAATTATATAAACTTGCTTTGATGCGAGACGTAAATATGAATATACATGTTAATAATCGTAAAAGATTAATCCGTTTTTTAAATAGAAAGAGTATTAAAAAAGAAGAATGTTATCCTTTATATAAGGCTTTATTTATTGGTCTTACTACAGCTAGAGATATTTTATATGATAGAATTAATAAACGGGTAGATATAATGTTTCAGGAAGGTTTAGAAGAAGAAGCTAGAAGTTTTTATAATATGAAATGTAATTCTAAGGCTTTAAATACAGCGATTGGATATAAAGAATTGTTTAAGTATTTTGATGGAGAAATAAGTTTGGATGAAGCAAAAGAATTAATTAAGAAAAATAGCAGACATTATGCTAAAAGACAATATACATGGTTTAATAATCAAATGAATGTTAATTGGTTTAATGTTAATTTTGATGATTTTTCACAAACAGTTTTAGAAGTAGTAAAGTTTATAGATAGTAATGGTGATAAATAGTTTTAAGTAGAGAAAAATCGTGATATAATTTAATAGGTGATAGCGTTTTGAATAAAGTAATCAAGAAAGTTTTAAGTGCAATAGAAAAGAAGGGGTTTGAAGCTTATCTTGTAGGTGGTTATGTACGGGATTTATTACTTGGGAAAACATCATATGATATTGATATTTGTACGAATGCCACACCTAAAGAATTAATCACGATTTTTCCGGTGGATTCTGCTAAAAATTTAGGGGGAATAGATTTTAAAATAAAAGAATATCATTTTGAAATTATGACTTATAGAGAAGAAATTAGGTATGAAAATAGAAGGCCGGCAGAATATAATTATATTAATAATTTAGTTTTAGATTTACAAAGAAGAGATTTTACGATTAATGCTATATGTATGAATATAAAAGGGGAAATTATTGATTTAGTTAATGGAGTAAATGATTTAACTAATAATAAGTTAGTTATGATTGGAAGTACAGCTTTAAAATTAAAAGAAGACCCTTTAAGAATACTTAGAGCAATAAGATTTGCAACAGTACTTAATTTTAATTTAGATAATACTTTGGGGAAAGAAATTAAAAGAAATTATAAAGAAATAAATATACTTTCAAATACAAGAGTTAAAGAAGAACTTGATAAAATTTTACTTTCTTCTTATGTTAAAAGAGGTTTAGGATTATTAAAAGATTTTAATATTTTAGATTTATTGAAGATAAGTTATGATGTTGTTGTGCCAGTTAAAAGTTTAGAAGGTATGTATGCACAGCTTGATTTTAAGTATGATTTTCCTTTTACTAAACCGGAAAAAGATAATATTAAAGCTTTAAAAGAAATAATTAGTACACAGGAAATTACTAAACAAACTATATATAATTATGGGCTTTATTTAACTATTGTAGCTGGGGAAATAATGGGGATTAGTAATAAAACTATAAATAAAATGTTTAAAGAACTTCCTATACATGATAAAAAAGATATTAATATTAAATCTGAAGAAATAGTAAAAGTTTTAAATATAGAATATTCTAAGAAAATAAGTATTATTATGGGAGAATTAGAAAATTTAATTTTAAATGGGGTAGTTAAGAATAAGAAAAGTGATATTATAAAATATTTAGTAAATAATAAAGCAAGGTGGGTATAATGAATAGTACAGTATTTAAAACTTCTAAATATGTTACTAATAGTTTATTTATTAAAAAAGCTTTAGAGTTAAAATTATCATTGGAAGAATTTTTAATGCTTACTTATTTTGATAATGATTATAATAATTTTTTGGATATAGAAAGATTAAGCAAAAATATTGGATTAAAAATAGAAGAGGCTTATAAGATATTTAATAGTTTAATATCTAAAAAATTGATTACTATTGAGACAACAAAAGATATGGAAAATAGAATGATAGAAAAAGTTAGTTTAGATAATTTTTATAATATGCTTACAATGGAGAAAATAGAGGAACAAAAAAAAGAAGTTAAAAGTGATATATATAGTGAATTTGAAAGAGAGTTTAAACGAACTATTTCTAGTATGGAATATGAAATTATTAATGCTTGGTTAGAAAAGGGATATACAGAAGAATTAATTAGAGGAGCTTTGAAAGAGGCAGTTTATAATGGGGTTTCTAATTTAAGATATATAGATAAAATACTTTATGAATGGAGTAAAAAAGGATTTAAATCTATTGATGATGTTAATAAACATTTACAAAGAAGAGATGAAGAGAAAAGGGAAAGAAAGGAATTATTTGATTATAATTGGTTAGAAGATGAAGAGTGAGGTTTTAATTGAAGGATTAAATAAATTGTATCCATTTGCTGAATGTGAGCTTTTATATAATAAAGATTATGAATTATTAATGGCTACAGTTTTAAGTGCACAATGTACAGATAAAAGAGTTAATGTTGTAACAAAAGAATTGTTTAGTAAATATGATATTTACTCTTTAAAAGAGGCAACATTAAAAGAGATAGAGGATATTATTAGGCCATGTGGTTCATATACTAAAAAGGCTTATTATTTAAAGACTATCGCGGAAAGATTAGTTAATGATTTTGATGGTAAAGTTCCGAATGACAGAGAGTATTTAGAAAGTTTACCAGGGGTTGGGAGAAAAACTTGTAATGTTGTGTTATCTAATTTATATGATGTTGCTGCAATCGCGGTGGATACACATGTTGCTAGAGTATCTAAGAGACTAGGGTTGGTAAGGGAAGATGATGATGTATTAACAATTGAGAAAAAATTGATGAAAAAAATACCTAAGAAATATTGGAGTAAGATCCATCATCAATTAGTTTTGTTTGGAAGATATAATTGTAAAGCAATAAAACCTAATTGTTGTAATTGTGTATTTATAGATAATTGTAAGTATTATAAGAAATTAAATAAAAAATTACTTGATTAGAGTAATTTTTCAGACTGTTGACAAATAGGTATCATTTTTACTTATTTGTCTTTTAATTTGATTTATAATACTATTAATTAAAGA